>JAOAHM010000017.1 GCA_026415235.1 Ignavibacteria bacterium
GTTTGATTATGATAAAGATGCATTGGTTCAAGAAACATTCACACTTGCAGTTCAGGTTAATGGTAAACTAAGAGCAGCAATTGAATTTGAAGTAGATACTCCAGAAGAAGAAATTAAATCTAAAGCTAAAGAAGACCCAAAAGTCAAAAAGTTTATCGAAGGTAAAGAAATCATAAAAGAGATTTATGTTCCAAAGAAAATTTTGAACATTGTTGTTAAATAAAATCAAGAATAAGAGAATTAATGTTCTTTAAAATTCCAACACATTAAAAAAAATCTAAATCATCGTTTGTGAAGATTTATTTGGATAGCGTTACCATTTATGGTAATGCTTGGGAAATAATTGAACAAATTAATTAATTGTACACGAAAGGGTAATCAAAAATGCTTGACATAAAATTCATAAGAGAAAATCCTGAATTGGTTCGCCAAGCCATTAAAAACAAACACGAAAAAGACAACTTAGATCAATTACTGAATTTAGATTTACATAGAAGAGAAATTTTGAAACAGGTTGAAGAGCTTAAGTCACAGAAAAATCGTGCTTCTGATGAAGTTGCTAAGTTAAAGAGAGAGGGAAAAGATGCATCTGAAATTATTCAGAAAATGAAGTCCGTCTCAGATGAAATTACAAATCTTGATAAACAACTTTCGGAGATTGAAAAACAAATCGAACAGATTTTGCTTTTCATACCAAACATCCCTCATTCGTCTGTTCCAGTTGGTGAAGACTCATCTCAAAATGTTGAAGTAAGACGATGGGCACCTGAAGGATACTCTTATGAACTTGAAAACGGAAATTATCTCGATCATCTCTCACTTGGTAAAAAACTTGGCATCTTAGATTTTGAAAGAGGTGCTAAAATATCAGGTAGTGGTTTCCCTGTTTATGTTGGAAAAGGTGCAACACTGGAGAGAGCATTGATTAATTTCATGCTCGACTATCATTTACAAAAACATGGTTACAAAGAAATATTTCCACCATTTCTGGTGAATCGTGAGTCAATGATTGGAACTGGACAAATTCCAAAACTTGAAGATGATATGTACCATTGTGTAGAAGATGATTTGTTTCCAATTCCAACTGCCGAAGTACCTATCACGAATTTTTATAGAAATGAAATTTTGAAAGAAGAAGAATTGCCAATTAAGTTTGTTGGTTACTCTGCGTGCTTTAGAAGAGAAGCAGGTTCTTATGGAAAAGATACGAAAGGATTTTTGAGAGTTCATCAATTTAATAAAGTCGAAATGGTAAAGTTTGTCAAACCAGAAAATTCGTACGATGAACTTGAGAGTTTAGTAAATGATGCTGAAGAAATTTTGAAGGAATTAAAAATACCTTACAGAGTAATGCTTCTCTGTACTGGCGATTTAAGTTTTTCAGCTGCAAAATGTTATGATATTGAAGTTTGGGCACCTGTTGAAAAAAAATATCTCGAAGCTTCTTCATGTAGTAACTTTGAAAGTTTTCAAGCAAGAAGAGCAAATATTAGATTCAGAAGAAAAGACGGTGGTAAACCCGAATTCGTTCATACATTAAATGGTTCAGGACTTGCAACTTCACGACTTATGGTTTCAATTATGGAAAATTATCAAACTCCAGAAGGAAAATTAATCGTACCAAAAGTCTTACAGAAATACACTGGATTTGAAATCATTGATTGATATATATAATTCAAAATTGTTTTTTCTACTTAATACTTGAATTTGCGTGGAGTAATTTTTAGAAACCTATCGATTAATTAAAAAACATAGCTTGAAACTAATTTATTATTTTGTTCAACCTTAATTAACTTGCTTAGAGTTTAGGAATATTTAATTTATTTTATTATTACTCTGGAATAATTGATGAGAAAAAATTTATTTCTTTATTTAATCTTAATTATCAACTTAGTTTCTACTTTTGCTTACTCACAAACTCAAGACCATTGGAATAAATTTCGACTTGCTCAAGGATACGAGAACATTGGCAATTATGAAAAAGCTTATGAACTATACCGTGAATTATATTTAAGCTTTCCAACACAATTTCAATTTTATGATGCTTATTTACGAATGCTAACTCAACTTAAAAAGTACGATGAAGCAATTATCCTGCTCAAAGAAAAACTTTCGCAAAATCCTGAGGATTATAATCTCTATGGAGAGCTTGCTGTTTTGTATGAAAGAAAGGGCATTAAAGATTCAGTTGAGTTCTTCATCAAACAAGGTTTAAATCGCAATCCAAATAATTCAATCTCATACAAGTTTATTGCGAATATTTTGATTCAAAATAGAATGTTTGATTATGCAAATAAAGTCTTGGAAGAAGGTAAAAACCGCACATCAGATAACGAAATGTTTATAATTGATTTGATTAACATAAATACTATTTTGATGAATTATCAAAAAGCTTGTAATGAGATGATTGAACTTCTCAAAAAGCAACCTCAACATATTTCATTTGTGCAGAACAAATTGGCTCAGGTAATTACAAATCCAGCAGGTCTTGAAACAGCGGTTCAAGTTTTCGAAAAAAATTTAGACAAAAAGAATTTTCCTATTATCAAATTGCTTTCTTGGTTGTACTTTCAGAATAAAAATTTTAGCAAAGCTTTCGAGTTAACTCTTGAAATAGAAAAGTTGACAAATTCAAATGGTTATGAAATTTTAGAATTTTCGAACAGAGCATACCAAGAAGGATTTATTCAAGAAGCTGTCCGAGGTTATGAATACATTATCAAAAACTTTAAAGAGCGAAAAGATTTAGAAGCAATGTCGGTTATTGGACTTGCTCGCTCGTACGAACAGCTTTTTCAAAGTCAATTTCAATCAAAAGAATTATTCTGGAAATTATTAAAACCTTCAGCTGATACTTCAAACAAAAACTTGAAAGAAGCTTTGAAATATTATGCAATCATTTTTAACAATTATACTCTAACTAATTTAGTTGCAGAAGCTTTATATAAATCAGCTTATCTGTACAAAGAACATTTTCGAGATTACACAAAAGCAAAAGAATTATTGAAACGATTGATTAATGATTATGTCTTAACTGATTTTTATTCACAAGGAGTTCTGTTATCTGGTGATATAGAAAAAATTTTAGGTAATTATGATAATGCACTTGATTATTATGAAAAAGTAAGAATCTTTTCTCGTGCGAATGAAACAGAAAGAAGTTTAGCTCAATTTCAAATTGCTGAAATTTTAATTCACAAAGGATTAATTGATTCAGCAAAATCTGTTTTGAATAGCATTAAGAAAATAACTACGAACGATGTAGCTAACGATGCAATTGAATTTTTAATGTTAATTACTGAACAGGAAAATTCTCCTCAGACATTAAAAATTTATGTGGAGATTGAAAGATTAATCGAAGCAAAACAATTTGAAGAAGCAATTAAAAAAATTACATCGTTAAATTTAGATGATGAATATTCTATCTTTCAAAATAAGTTAAGGATGACTTTAGCTGAGCTTTACATTACAACTAATCGTTTTTCAGATGCTCTGGCACAACTGAATTATCTTTATGAACTTAAAGAGAAATCAATTTATTCAGATAAAGCGTTATATAGAATTGGACAATTATATCTTTATGGATTAAACGATAAATCAAGAGCTGAACAAAGTTTCAATAAATTGCTTGCGGAGTTTCCGAGTTCTATTTTTGTAACTGAAGTGAGAGCTTTAATAAATCAAATTCAATCAGAACAATTTTAATGGAGAAATAATGGTTGATAAAAGAAATTATGGTATAGAACGATGCTCGTTTTGTGGAAGAACAAAATATGAAGTTGGTGGAATGGTTGCAGGTAGAGGAGTTTATATTTGCGATTTGTGTGTGGGATCCTCAGTTCAAATTTTGAGAAATAACTTAAATACTATTTCACCACAAGTTAGAGAAAATGCAATTCTAACTCCTGAATTAATAAAATCAATTCTTGATCAATATGTAATTGGACAAGAAAAAGCAAAAAAGATTTTGGCAGTTGCAGTTTATAATCATTATAAAAGAATTAATGCTCAAACTTCACTTTATGATTTTAATGATGTTGAAATAGAAAAGAGTAATATTCTTCTTGTCGGACCGACTGGAGTTGGTAAAACACTTCTTGCTCAAACTCTTGCAAAAATTTTAGATGTACCTTTTGCTATGGCTGATGCAACCACAATTACAGAAGCAGGATATGTCGGCGATGATGTTGAAACGGTTTTAGTTCGATTACTTCAAGCAGCAGATTATAATGTAGAAAAAGCTCAAAAGGGAATTGTCTACATTGATGAGATTGATAAAATTGCCCGTAAATCAGAAAATCCATCTATCACAAGGGATGTTTCTGGTGAAGGTGTGCAACAAGCTTTGTTAAAAATTTTGGAAGGTACGGTTGCTGGAGTTCCACCTCAAGGAGGTCGAAAACATCCTGAACAACCTTTAATTCATATCAATACTAAAAATATTTTATTCATTTGTGGTGGTGCTTTTGAAGGAATTGAAAAAATTATTGCTGCAAGAACAAACAAAAGCAAAGTTGGATTTGGTGCCGAAGTTAGAGGAACAAGAGATATCTCAACCGATGAATTACTCGAACAAATTCAACCTGATGATTTATTGAAATTTGGATTTATTCCAGAATTGATAGGAAGACTTCCGATAATTGCTCCACTTCATTCATTGAATAAAGAAGCACTGAAGAAAATTTTAACTGAACCAAAGAATGCAATTCTTAAGCAATTCAAAAAATTATTCGAGCTCGAAAAAGTTGAACTTGAATTTGAGGAAGATGCTCTTGATGCAATTGTAGAAAAAGCAATTGAACGAAAAACAGGTGCCCGTGCTTTGAGGTCAATTGTAGAAGATTTTATGCTGGATATAATGTATCATCTTCCATCGAAAAAAAATGTGAAAAAGTGCATCATCACTAAAGATACAGTATTAAATCATTCCGAACCTATTTACATCTACAAAACTAAAAGTGAAAAAAGCGAAGAACCTAAAGCTCAACTTAAAAGTTGATTTTCTTTAAGCTAAAAGTTTCGAACTCTTTGAGTTCAAATCACTGATTTTACATAAATCTTCACAGAAAAATTTAATCACGATAATAAATATTAATTTGGGAATTACTATTAACTCAAATCTGCTTTTGTAATTATTAGAAAAAATTTTTACCAATTTTTTATCTGTAAGTTTTCCAATAAGTCCCGTCAAATTTTACCAGACCTCGGTCAGTGCCAATCCAAAGTACATTATTTTTATCAACAGCAAGAGCACGTACATAATTGCTTGGTAAACCAGAGTTATCTTTTGTATAAATTGTCCAGTTAATTCCATCAAACTTTGCTAAGGCACCATCGTGAAAGTTCACATCGTAAAGAGCAAACCAAACATTTCCATTTGCATCGCTTTCGATATCATCTGCTCGGTTGTAAGGTAAATTAGAATTATTTTTATTGTAAATGTTCCAATTCCCTCTTGAATAATTCAAAATTCCATCTTTTTCAGAACCACCAATCCATATTCGATTAAGATAATCACTGTTCATTGAATAAATCCCTTGAAGTTGAGGAATGTTAGAATTAGAACTATCAAATTTTGTCCAATTATTGCCATTAAATCTCAAAACAAAAGCATTATTAAAATTAGAGCTTAATGCACCGCACCATAGATTGTTAAACATATCCACAGTCAAAGCAGTAAAATTTGTGAACGATAGTGGATAAATTGTATTGAAGTTTTGTCCATCGAATTTTATCAAACCTTTTCCTTCATCTATTCTTCCACCTAAGAAGTTATATTTAATTTTATAACCGCTAAACCAAATTGAGCCATTTTTGTCAACAATCATTTTTCTTGCATAGTCAGCTGGAAAGTTATTGATGCGTGTCCAATTCTTATCTTTCAACAAGTAAATTCCACCTTCAGTTGAAATCCACTTGTTACCTGAAGAATCAATTACAATGTCATATATCCAATTATCATTGTAGCTTGGTGTTTCCATTTGCTCGAATGTTTCTGTCTGAGAATCAAATTTGTACAATCCTCTGCCCCAAGTTCCGATATAAAAAATATTTTTATCAATTGTAATACAGTTAATGGATTTTGGAGTTTTGAAATCTGATTCCCAATCTGTAACTCTTTCTTTGCAAGAAAAAATTGAAACAGATGTAAGAACAACCATTAGAAAAATTTTTAAGTTAAACTTTTTCATAATCTCCTCCTTCTTTTATTATTGCTGAAACAAAATTCAAAAAAACAACTTTAAAGTTACGTTCAAAAAATATTAATTAATTTGTTCAAAAAGTTTTGACTTAAAAAAATTATCTATAATAGATTGATTGCAAAGGTTTTTTTAGCGATAAAGTTATCTGAAAAAATTGAATTTCATGTTAAGTGAGATAATAAAATTTTATCATTTCGAAAATTTAAATCAAATCTTAAATCGAAAATTATTTTTAAAAATTATGGATAGGATTTGTCAGGATTTTGGTTAATTAGTTCAAGTTTTTGGAATAACAAACTGGTTGAATTATTTTAAATCAAATAAAATCAAAAAATAGTTTGAAACTAAAAACATCAGCAGTTAATCATGAATTCTATGTTGAGAAAAATAATTTTGTTTTTGCTTGTTTCATATTCATTCATAGCAGGACAAGGTAAGATTTTAATTCCAATGGATTTGAAACAAACAGACCATCTTAAAGCTTATGGAATTGCATATCACGCTTTGACTAAAGGAATGGTTGTGGATTGGCTTTTGAATTATCGGGGTGGTTCTTTCATGATGGATTATAACGATGATATTGCAACTATTTGTCGAATTCGTGGAGTTCGGTTTGAACAAATTAGTGGAAGCACTGCTGCGCAAATCTTAGCTGAAGTTCAAGATGAAAATAATAACATGGATGTTGTTCGACTTGAAAAAGAACCAAAAATTGCTGTTTATGTTCCACCTGGATTTAATCCTTGGGATGATGCAGTTACGCTTGCCTTGGATTATGCTCAAATTCCATACGACAAAATCTGGAACGATGAAGTTTTGCGCGGTGACCTTGCAAAATATGATTGGCTTCATTTACATCACGAAGATTTTACTGGTCAGTATGGAAAATTTTATGCAAGTTTTGCAAATGCTCAATGGTATCAAGAACAACAAATTCTTTATGAAAACAATGCAAAGAAAAATGGTTATAGAAAAGTCAGTGAGATGATGCGCGATGTAGCGTTCACAATTAAGAGTTATGTTGCAAATGGTGGTTTTCTCTTTGCGATGTGTTCTGCAACTGATTCATACGACATTGCACTCGCAGCAAAAAATGTTGATATATGCGATAGAATGTATGATGGAGATCCACCTGATCCTAATGCTCAGCAAAAATTAGATTTTAATCAGACATTAGCTTTCACCGATTTTAAGTTAGAGATGAATCCCTATGTTTACGAGTATTCAGATATTGATATTCAACCAGCTGAGATTGGAAATTTTGAAAATGATTATTTTACTTTGTTTGAATTTTCAGCTAAATATGACCCTGTTCCTACAATGCTTACTCAAAATCATGTGAATGTTATTAGAGGTTTTTTGGGGCAGACAACAGCTTTTCGTGAAAAGTTGATTAAAAAGAATGTAACAATCATGGGAAAGCGTGAAGGAACTGATCAAGTAAAATACATTCGTGGTGATTATGGTCGAGGAACATTCTGTTTTCTTGGTGGACACGATCCAGAAGATTATCAACATCAAGTAGGCGATCCACCAACAGATTTATCGTTATTCAAAAATTCTCCTGGATATAGATTAATCTTAAATAATGTTCTCTTCCCTGCAGCTAAGAAGAAAAAACAAAAGACTTAAAATTAAAAGTGTTTTATAACATAAATTTTAGTGAAGATGAGTAAATACAAAAAAAATCAGAAAATAAATTCAACGATAAAAGAAATAGCAGTAGGATATCCATCAACATTGAAAAGAATTGATGAAAGCTGGGATTTCAGAGGTGCCTTTACGAAAGAGTACACACATTGTTTTCATTCTTATCCAGCAATGATGATTCCACAAATTGCAAGAAGAATAATTGAAGAGTATGGAAAGAATGCAAAATTATTATTTGATCCATACTGTGGGACAGGAACATCTTTAGTAGAAGCTAATCTAAAAGGTATTAATGCAGTAGGTATTGATATTAATCAACTTGCTTGTTTAATAGCAAAAGTAAAAACTACTCGTCTTAATCTTAAAGAATTAAATGAGCAAATAGAACAATTTAACGATTTTGTGTTTTTCAAATCTTTTGATGACATAGAAAAATCTAATTATATAATTCCCAAAATCACAAATTTAGATTTTTGGTTTAGTAAAACAGCTCAATTAAAATTAGCAATTGTATTATACTATATTTCTCTGATTAAAGATCAAGACATTTCAGATTTTTTTAAGGTCGCCTTTAGCGAAACAGTTCGAGAATCTTCATTAACCAAACTGAGTGAATTTAAATTAGTTAGAGATAAAAAATTAAACGGTAGAACTGATCCTGATGTATTTTCTATCATGATTTCAAAATTGAATAGAAATTTTATTGGATTAAAAGAATTCATTAAAGATACAAATCAAAATATTATCTCACGAATTTATAATTACAATTCCGTCATTGAGATACCACCAACCATTCTAAGTAATGATTCAGTGGATATAGTAGTAACATCTCCACCTTACGGAGACTCAAGAACAACAGTTGCATATGGTCAATTCTCTCGTTTGTCAAGTGAGTGGTTAGGTTTCGAAAACGCAAAACAGATTGATAAACTTTCTATGGGGGGAATACGAATTAAGGAAATAAATAATTCTCCATATATAACATTAAATGAAATTTTATCTCAGCTAAAAAATAAAGATTTAAATAGGGCTCTTGATGTTCTCTCATTTTACTCAGATTATGAAAAATCAATTAGAAACATTTCAAAAGTTGTAAAAAGAAAGGGATTTGTATGTTATGTTGTTGGAAATCGAACAGTAAAAGGTGTTCAAATCCCAAATGATGAAATAACAAAAGAAATTTTTGAAAGTAATGGTTTTAATCACATAGAGACTATAATCCGAAATATTCCAACGAAAAAAATGCCTTTAAAGAATAGTCCTACTAATGTTTCAGGTGAAACTTCTTTAACAATGAAAAATGAATATATTGTTATCCTTCAAAAAAAATAACTAAAAAATGAAGTTAATTGAATTAAAGAAAAAATTAATTCAACTTTCACAAAAAGGTTTTGTAAAATCTCAAAGAAAAGGACCGACCGGTATCGGTCATTTAGTTGAAACTGAATTAGGTTTAAAGGAAACAAATATATCCATCCCAGATATTGGTGGAAGAGTTGAAATAAAATCAACGAGAGAAGACTCAAACTCTCCAATTACTTTATTTACTTTTAATAGGGGAGTATGGAAGATTAAACAATCAGAATTAATTAATAAATACGGTTATGTTGACGAAGCTGGAAGGCAAGCCTTATATTCAACTGTTTCAAAAGGTATCCCTAATCAACAACAATTTTATTATGAAGTAGATTTAAAAAGAAACTTAATTGTTCTTAAAAACAAATTAGATGATATGGTAATTGCTGAATGGAGTGTATATGTTATCGCAGGGAAATTTATGACAAAATTGGATAGATTGCTATTTATTTTAGCTAAAAGTAAAATTATTAATAGTGAGGAATATTATCATTTTCATAAAGCATACTTACTTGAAAAACCAACTCCCGAAAATTTTCTTGATGCATTTAATCAAGGATTAATATTTATTGATATTCGGATGCATCTTAAATCTTCTGGTGGTGTTCGCAACCATGGAACAGGTTTTCGAATCAAGGAAAAACAGCTTATAACTCTTTATCAAAAGAAAACTATTATATTATAATGAGTTTTTAATATCCCACCTCTCCTTAGTTTCTTAACCTTACCTTTCTTAATTTTGTATCAATGAAAAACAAAATAAAAAGGGTATAATTATGGCACGACCAAATTTCAAAAACGAAACCTATCTCGATTTTTCAGACAAAAAAAATGTTAACAGACTTCAAAAAGCCTTAGCCGAAGTAGAAAAAAACTTCGGCAAAGAGTATCCACTAATTATCAATGGCGAACGAATTTATACTGAAGCAAAATTCCCTTCAATTAATCCTTCTTTTCGTGATCAAGTAGTCGGATATTTTTCGAAAGCTAACAAAGAACTTGCTGAGAAAGCAGTCTTAGTCGCTTACGAAGCATTTGAAAAATGGAAAAGAGTTCCTGCTGAAAAAAGAGCAAAAGTTTTGTTCCGCGCTGCAGATATTATTCGTCGTAGAAGATTTGAGATTAATGCTTGGATGATTTCAGAAGTTGGTAAAAACTGGCTCGAAGCCGATGCAGATACTTGCGAAGCAATTGATTTCCTCGAATTTTATGGCCGAGAAATGCTTCGATACGCAAAGAAACAACCACTTACGAAAGTTAAAGGCGAAATAAACGAAATGGTCTATTTGCCGCTTGGTGTTGGTGTTGTAATTCCACCATGGAATTTCCCATTTGCAATTTTAGTTGGAATGACTTCTGCTTCTATCGTTACAGGAAATACAGTTGTTCTTAAACCTTCAAGCGATTCACCAATGATGGGTTATCTTTTTGCTGAGATAATGGAGAAAGCTGGATTGCCAAAAGGTGTTTTGAATTTTGTACCTGGTTCTGGTGGAGAAGTTGGCGATACGCTTGTTGCACATCCAAAAACAAGATTTATTGCATTTACAGGTTCAAAGGATGTTGGGTTGCACATCGTTGAACTTGCTGCAAAACATCAACCAGGACAAATCTGGATTAAACGAGTTATTGCTGAAATGGGTGGAAAAGATTCAATTATTGTTGATAGCGAAGCTGACCTCAAAGCAGCAGTTGAAGGTGTTGTGGTATCTGCTTATGGTTTCCAAGGACAAAAATGCTCTGCTTGCTCTCGTGCAATTGTTGATGAAAAAGTTTATGATAAATTTGTCGAAATGTTAAAAGAAAGAGTTGAACAAATTAAAGTTGGTCCTGCAAAAGAAAATCACTTTATGGGTCCAGTGATTAATGAGAGAGCACAACTTTCAATTTTAAGTTACATCGAAATTGGTAAGAACGAAGGAAAACTTCTCTGCGGTGGAAATAAAATTGAAGGCGAAGGATTCTACATTGAACCAACAGTGTTTATTGATGTAGATCCAATGGCAAGAATTTCGCAAGAAGAAATTTTTGGTCCTGTCCTTGCGGTAATTAAAGCGAAAGATTTTGATCATGCACTCGAAATTGCAAACAACACTGAATACGGTTTAACAGGTTCTGTTTACACTAAGAACAGAAAGAAAATTCAAAAAGCTAAAGAAGAATTCTTCGTCGGTAATCTCTACATCAATAGAAAATGCACTGGTGCTTTAGTTGGTGGTCATCCATTCGGTGGATTTAATATGAGTGGAACTGACTCAAAAGCTGGTGGACGAGATTATCTACTACTCTTCTTGCAAGCAAAAGTAATGAGCGAAAAAGTTAATTGATAGTTTAGATTTATTTATGAAGGTTGTCTAAAAAGCATTTTAATTGATTCATTTTTGGATGATTAAAAATTTTTTCATTGAATTGAAAAACAAAATTCAAATTTATTGAACTAAAAGTTTCGAGCTTTTTAGACGACCTTCTTATTTGTTTCATTAAGAATAACAAAAGAGGGTATAATGAAAATACATGAATATCAAGCCAAAGAAATTCTAAAAAAATTTAATGTTGAAGTACCTAAAGGTAAAGTTGCTTTTACACCTGAAGAAGCTGTAGAAGCAGCAAAAGAAATTGGCGGTGAACTTTGGGTTGTAAAAGCTCAAATTCATGCTGGTGGAAGAGGAAAAGGTGGTGGGGTTAAACTTGCAAAATCTCTGGATGAAGTCTATGAAATTTCAAAACAAATGATTGGAATGAGATTGGTTACTCATCAAACTGGACCTGAGGGCAAAATTGTTCAGAGAGTTTTAATCGAAGAAGGAATGAATATTGAAAAAGAACTTTATGTTGGAATTACACTCGATAGAAGCACATCGAAAAATGTTGTGATGGTTTCAACTGAGGGTGGAGTTGAAATAGAAAAAGTTGCTGCCGAAACTCCTGAAAAAATTTTGAAAGAATATGTTGAACCTTCAATTGGTCTTCAACAATTTCAAGCAAGAAAACTTGCCTTTGGACTTGGTCTTGAAGGAGATAAATTCCGAAATGCTGTAAAATTTTTAATGGGACTTTACAAAGCTTACGAAGAAACGGATGCTTCACTTGCAGAAATTAATCCGCTTGTAGTAACAAAAGAAGGAAGAGTTCTTGCTTTAGATGCAAAGATGAATTTTGATGATAACGCTTTGTATCGTCATCCTGAAATTGTTGAATTAAGAGATTTGAATGAAGAAGAACCACTGGAGATTGAAGCATCAAAATACAATTTGAATTATATCAAGCTTGATGGAAATGTTGGTTGTATGGTTAATGGTGCAGGACTTGCCATGGCTACAATGGATATCATAAAACTTGCTGGTGGTGAACCAGCGAACTTTTTGGATGTTGGTGGTGGTGCAAGTGCTGAAACCGTTGAACATGGTTTCAGAATCATTATGAGTGATCCAAATGTGAAAGCAATTTTAATCAATATATTTGGTGGAATTGTAAGATGTGACAGAGTAGCTCAAGGAATTATCGAAGCCTCAAAGAAAGTAAATGTGAATTTGCCAATTGTTATTAGACTTGAAGGAACCAATGCAAAAGAAGGTGCAGAACTTTTGAAAAATTCTGGTCTAAATTTCTTAGTTGCAACATCACTCAAAGATGCAGCTGAAAAAGTTACAAGTATTATCAATAGTTAAACTTTTATAAATCAATCGAAATTTCTTAGAAAAATTTTGTAACGAAATCATTTTGAAATGGTCGAGGTTAGTCTCGGCCATTTTTTATATATCTCTATTCCCCTTAACAATTCTTTAACATCTCTTAATTAAATTTGTTAAGAAATCGTTAAAATAATAGGAGTAAGTCTTGAGGAATTAAATGAAATCATTCTTCACAATTCTTATAACTCTAATTTTTATTTCACCTGTTTACTCACAAGAAAAATTTCCTGAACCAACACCAGCTCAAGTGAGATTAAAATCATTTCAAGAAAAAATAAAAAATATTGAGCTCTCACCATTCAAAAATTTGGAGTTTATTAATATTGGTCCAACCATTATGAGTGGTCGAGCAGTTGATATTGATGTCTCGCCATTTGATCCAACACATTTCTATGTTGCTTATGCTTCGGGTGGTGTATGGAAAACTACAAACAATGGAATTTCTTTCACACCAATTTTTGATAATCAAATTGTAATGACAATTGGTGATATTGCTATCGATTGGAAAAATAATGAAACAATCTGGATTGGTACTGGCGAAAGTAACTCAAGTCGTTCCTCGTACTCTGGATTTGGAGTATTCAAATCAACTGATGGAGGAAAAACATTTCAACACTCAGGACTTGCTGAAACACATCACATAGGTAGAATAATTATTCATCCACAGAATCCAGATATCGTTTATGTTGCTGCCATGGGTCATCTTTACTCTGAGAATGAAGAACGAGGAGTTTTCAAAACTACTGATGGTGGTAAGTCATGGAGAAAAGTGCTTTATATTGACCAATATACTGGTTGCATTGATTTAGAAATCGTTCATTCTAATCCAAATATTCTTTACGCAGCTATGTGGTATCGAACACGGAGAGCTTGGAATTTTGAAGAAGCTGGTTCGACATCTGGTATTTATAAAAGCACTGATGGTGGTGAAAGTTGGTTCTTAATTTCTACTAAAGAAAGTGGATTTCCAACTGGCGATGGTGTTGGAAGAATCGGATTATCAATTTTTCAAAAAAATCCTAATGTAATTTATGCTTTGCTTGATAATCAATTCGAAAGACCAAAATCTTTAGATAAAAAGAAAAAGTTGACCAAGGATTTTTTACGAACAATTTCTAATGATGAATTTCTTAAACTTGATAAAAAACTTATCACCGACTTTTTGAAGGAAAACGATTTTCCCAAAAAATACAATTACGATACAATCATTTTTTTAGTGAAGAAAAATAAAATTACTCCTCAAACTCTTGTTGAATATATTGAAGATGCAAACGCCGCTTTATTCGAAAAGAATGTGATTGGAGCTGAAGTTTACAAATCGACCGATGGTGGTAAGAGTTGGAAAAAGACACATAAAAATTTTATAGACGATTTCTATTACTCCTACGGTTATTATTTTGGCTTTATTAAAGTTTCTCCACACGACGAAAATAAGATTTACATTCTTGGTGTTCCTCTTTTAGTATCAACCGATGGAGGTGAAAATTTCAAATCTATTAACAGAGAAAATGTCCATGTTGATCATCATGCTATTTATATTAATCCAGTTCGTGATGGTCATTTAATTGTTGCAAATGATGGTGGTATAAATATCTCTTATGATGATGGTAAAACATATTTCAAAGCAAACACACCACCTGTAGGGCAATTTTATTCAATCGAAATAGATTTTGATAAACCATATAATGTTTATGGTGGGTTGCAAGATAATGGTGTGTGGTATGGTCCAAGTAATTATAAATTCAGTTATGCATGGTATGAAATGGGAGAGTATCCGTATAAGAATTTGCTTGGTGGTGATGGAATGCAAATCGAAGTTGATAAGAGAGATAACAAAACAATTTATGCTGGTTATCAATTTGGAAATTATTTTCGAATTGATCGGTTAACAAGAAAAAGAATTTCAATCAAACCAAAACACGAACTTGGTGAACGACCTCTAAGATTTAACTGGAATACTCCAATTCTTCTTTCAAAGCATAATCAAGATATACTTTACTTTGGTGCAAATAAACTTTATCGCTCGATGAATAAAGGCGAGACTTTTGATCCAATTTCACCTGATTTAACAAAAGGTGGAAAAGCAGGTGATGTACCTTATGGAACTATTACCACAATTTCTGAATCACAATTAAAGTTTGGATTAATTTATACTGGAAGTGATGATGGTTTAGTCTATCTTACTAAAGATGGTGGAAATAGTTGGGAAAAAATTTCTGATCAACTCCCACAGAATTTTTGGGTAAGTCGAGTTGTTGCTTCGAATTATGATACTGCTACAGTTTATGTTGCGTTGAATGGATATCGCTGGGACAATTTTGAACCATTACTATTCAAATCAACAAATTATGGTAGGACTTGGACAAAAATTGGTTTAAATCTTCCATTAGAACCAATCAATGTCGTTGCTGAAGATCCAATAAATCCAAATTTAATTTATGTTGGAACTGACCATGGAGTTTATGCATCGTTAGATGGTGGAATAAATTTTTATCACATTTCAAAAAATTTTCCTTTCGCACCTGTTCACGATTTAATTGTTCATCCAAGAGATTCTGAATTATTAATTGCAACTCATGGGCGGTCTATTTACAAAACAAATGTTAAACAAATTCAGCTTCTAACAAATGAAATTCTTGAAAAAGATATTCACATCTTTGGTTTCGATAAAATCATTTACAATCAAAATTGGGGAGATAAAACATACACATGGGGCGATTATCTCACACCTGAAGTCGTAATTCCAATTTATTCAAAACATGATAAAGCAGTCGAGTTTACTGTGAAATCTCAAAAAGGATTATCAATTTATAGTGAGAAGAAATTTTTAGATAGAGGAATGAATTTTATAAAATATGATTTAAAGACAGACTCAACTTCCTTGAATAAATTGAAGAAAGAATTCAGCGAAAAAATATCCGAAGAATTTTTTGAAAGAAAGCAAGATGGATTTTATTACTTAGTGCCTGGAAAATATGTTGTGGAAATTTTTGATGGCAAAGAAAGATTTGTTGCTTACTTGGAAATTGAACAAACTAAACAATCAGAATGAAAATCGAGGAGAGTGTATGATGACCAAAAAATACAAAATTTTAGTTTGCGATGACGAAAAAGATATTGTTGATGTTTTAACATACAATTTATCCAAAGAAGGATTTATTGTTGAGAAAGCATACAACGGTCAAGATGCACTTCAAAAAATTAAAAGTGATTATGATTTGATTCTTTTAGATGTTATGATGCCATATATTGATGGTCTTGAAGTTTGTAGAAGAGTTAAAGAAAATCCTGAGACACGCAATGTTTCGATAATATTCCTTACAGCAAAAAATTCAGAGATTGATGAAATCAAAGGATTGGAACTCGGTGCAGATGATTACATTACAAAACCCATAAGCATTAAAAAACTTTTAGCAAGAATCAATTCTTTGTTAAGGAGAAAAGAGCAAACAAGCATTACAAACATTTTGAAGATTGGTAAAATAATCATTGATATAGATAACTATGAAATAGAAATTGATAATCAAAAAATTTCTTTGCCAAGAAAAGAATTCGAAACTTTTGTTTACCTTGCAAAAAATCGTGGTAAGATTGTTCGAAGAGAACAGTTGCTTGAAAATGTTTGGGGAAATGATGTAGTAGTTACACAAAGAACAATTGATGTTCATATCAGAAAAATTAGAGAGAAGCTTGGAAAATATGCTGACCTAATTGAAACTATCAAAGGCGTTGGTTATCGTTTGAGAGAAAAAGATGTTTAAAACTTTACAATCAAAAATAATTTTAAATTTTGCTGCCCTTATCATTGCAATTGTCACACTTTTATTAATCAGCTTTAACTACATTGTTGTTGAGCAATTAAAACTGAAATTAGCTGAAGAGTTAAAAACTGAAATTAATTTAATTGAACTCGGCTTACTCGATGTTCATGAAAACAAATTGGACGAATATCTACATAACCTTGATAATTTTACCCGTCAACTTAATTATAATCTAATTCTTCAAAATAACAATCAACAAGAACTTTTCAAGTTTTATTCGGATACTTCAATCATAAACAAAGATTATGATGTGCTGTTTCTAAGAAAAACTGGTAAATACCAAATCGAAACACGAAAGTATAAGGATGCAGAAAAAACTTTTTTGCTTGTTAAAAAATCCGTTGATATTAAACTGGGCGATAATCAGAATCAAAATCTTCGTTATATCATCATTGAAACTGGTTTAAGTGGAATTGAAAATTTTTCAAATAATGTGCGATTTAAAATTATTGTTGCTGCACTTATTCTATTCGTTTTCGGTTTCTTTGTGATAAAATATTTTTCTCGAATTATTACAAGCCCTGTAACAAAAATCATTGAAGCGCTTAAAGAATTTTCAAAGACTGGAAGTCCTCAATTAATTTCAATTGAAGGTGGAGAAGAATTTAAGTTTCTGATTGAGTCAATTAATAATTTGATGCGAAAGATTGAAGAAGACATGAACGAATTGAGAAAATTAGAAAGATATCGTTCAGAATTTCTTGGTAATGTTTCCCATGAACTTCGAACGCCAATTTTCACAATTCAATCTTATCTCGAAACTCTAATTGAAGGTGGTATTAACGATCCAGAAATCAACATCAAATATTTAAAAAAAGCTCTCGAAAATTTGGAGCGACTCAATCGTTTATTAAGCGACTTAATTGATATTTCTCAAATCGAAGCAAAACAATTAAGACTTAGCTTTCGTTATTTCTCGATAAATGAATTGCTTCAAAAAGTAATTGATGATTTAAAAATTTTAGCCGACCAAAAAGAAATTAATCTTGTCTTCGATAAAGATGATAACCTAAAAGAATTAGCTTGGGGAGATAAGGAAAGATTGTATCAAGTATTTTATAACTTAATTGAAAATTCTATTCGACATAATCCACCACAGACAACTGTTCGAGTTTATTACCATAAAATTAATTCAACATTAAGAGTGTTTGTAGAAGATAATGGTATCGGAATTCCTGAGGAAGATTTGCCAAGAATTTTTGAGAGATTTTATAGAGTAAATAAAGAGCGTTCTCGTGAGTCAGGTGGAACTGGATTGGGTCTTTCAATCGTTAAGCATATTGTGGAAGCTCACAATAGCAAAATCTATTGCGAAAGTAAATTGAACCAAGGAACAAAGTTTTATTTTGATTTAAAGATTGCATGAAGAGTATGGAAAAATTAAAAATCAACGAAATTTTTTATAGCATTCAAGGTGAATCAACTTATGCTGGATTGCCCTGCATTTTTATAAGACTAACTTATTGTAACCTTCGATGTACTTACTGCGATACTGAGTATGCTTTCTATGAAGGTAAAGATATGACCATTGAAGAAATTTTGGATGAAATAAAAAAATACAATTGTAAATTGGTTGAAGTTACAGGTGGCGAGCCTTTGCTTCAAACGGGTGTTTTCGATTTGATGAAAAAACTATGCGATGAAGGTTATAAGGTTTTACTTGAAACAAGTGGTAGCATTTCAATTGAGAATGTTGATAAAAGAGTTACAATTATAATGGATTTGAAAACTCCATCTTCTAAGATGATGAAGAAAAATCTTTATTCAAATATTAATTACTTAAAGCCAGACGATGAAGTAAAATTTGTAATTGGAAATCGAGAAGATTACGAATGGTCAAAAGAAATCATTAACAAATATGAGCTTGACAAAAAATGTAAAGTACTCATGGGTTGTGTCTTCGGAGAACTTACCAATCTTGAATTAGCCACATGGATACTTGAAGATAACCTTCCTGTAAGATTTCAAATGCAACTTCACAAATACATTTGGGAACCAGAAAAACGTGGAGTTTAATTAAAGATTTACCACTTTATCATAAAGCATTCAAACCAAATCACATATCAATCATCTAATTAGAAACTTTTAGATATCAAAAGTCGTAAGAATGCCAGAAATTGGGTAATTTTTACTCAATTAAAATGAATATAAAGGAGGAAAATCTATGAACTTTAACAAATTTACATTAAAATCACAGGAGGCAATTGCAGAAGCTCAGGAAATTGCGCAGAATTATTCTAATCAACAAATTGAACCAGTGCATTTGCTTGCTGCATTGATTCAATCAAGCGATGGGGTTGTGCTTCCAATTCTTCAAAAACTTGGTGCTAATGTTAATTACATAAAAATGAAAATCAACGAAGAATTGGAAAAACTTCCAAAAGTTACTGGTGCATCTGTTGGTAATCAATATATCTCACAAAATCTCGCAAGAGTTTTTGATAATGCATTAAAAGAAGCAAATGCTCTTAAAGATGAATACATTTCCACTGAGCATCTTTTGATTGCAATTGCTTCAGATACATCCAACATTGCAAAAATTTTGAATACTCAAGGTGTAACTAAAGAAAATATTTTGAAAGTATTAAAAGAAATTCGTGGCTCTCAAAGTGTTCGTTCTCAAAATCCTGAAGAGACTTATCAAGCACTTCAAAAATATGGTCGCAATTTAAATGAACTTGCAAGACAGAATAAACTTGATCCTGTGATTGGTCGTGAGGATGAGATAAGAAGAGTTTTGCAAGTTCTATCAAGACGAACAAAAAACAATCCTGTTTTAATTGGTGAGCCAGGTGTTGGTAAGACGGCAATTGTTGAAGGATTGGCTCATAGAATTGTTCAAGGTGATGTTCCTGAGAATTTAAAGACAAAACAAATTGTTGCACTCGATATGGGTGCCCTTGTTGCAGGAACACAATTTCGTGGTCAATTCGAAGAAAGATTAAAAGCTGTTATTAAAGAAGTTGTTGAATCCGAAGGCGAAATAATTTTGTTCATTGACGAGATTCATACATTGGTTGGTGCAGGTGCTGCACAAGGTGCTGTTGATGCTGCAAACATCTTGAAACCTGCCCTTGCTCGTGGTGAATTGCATTGCATTGGTGCAACTACAATTGATGAATACAGAAAACACATCGAAAAAGATCCAGCTCTTGAAAGAAGATTTCAACCAATTTTAGTTGACGAACCAAGCGTCGAAGATACAATTTCTATCTTGCGTGGATTGAAAGAAAGATATGAAGTTCATCATGGTGTGCAGATAACCGACTCTGCAATTGTAGCTGCTGCACAATTATCATATCGTTATATCACCGATCGATTTTTACCAGATAAAGCAATTGATTTAATTGACGAAGCAGCATCTAAACTTAGAATAGAAATTGACTCGATGCCCGAAGAACTTGATATACTTGATAGAAAAATAAAACAACTTGAAATCGAAAGAGAAGCATTGAAGCGTGAACTCGACATAGCTGGTTCGCAAAGTGATTCTGCTACTAAGGAAAGACTTGCTAATATCGAACGAGAAATAGCAGATGCGAAAGAAGAATTCAATGCTCTTAAAGCTCACTGGCAGAAAGAGAAAGATTTAATTAAATCAATTCGTCAGATGAAAGAAGAGATTGAAAATCTTAAACATCTGGCTGAAACCTACGAGCGTGAAGGTGATTATGCTAAAGTTGCAGAGATTCGATACGGAAAACTTTTGAATTTGGAAAAAGAACTTGATGCAAAATCAAGAGAACTTGCAGAAGTTCAAAAAGACAAAAAGATGTTGAAAGAACAAGTTGATGCTGAAGACATCGCAGAGATTGTTGCGAAATGGACTGGCATTCCAGTTCAAAGAATGTTAGAAAGTGAAAAAACAAAATTGCTTAATCTTGAAGAGAGATTACATCAAAGAGTTGTTGGACAAGATGATGCTGTAACTGCAGTTGCGAATGCAATAAGAAGAGCAAGAGCTGGATTGCAAGATCAAAACAGACCAATTGGTTCATTCATATTTATTGGAACTACTGGTGTTGGTAAAACTGAGCTTGCTCGTGCATTGGCTGAATTTTTGTTCAACGATGAGCGTGCTATGATTAGAATTGACATGTCAGAATATATGGAGAAGCATTCAGTTAGTCGTTTGATTGGTGCACCTCCAGGATATGTTGGTTATGAAGAAGGTGGTCAGTTAACAGAAGCAGTTCGTAGAAAACCATATTCGGTAGTTTTGCTTGATGAAATTGAAAAAGCACATCCAGAAGTTTTCAATGTTTTACTTCAAGTTTTAGATGAAGGAAGATTAACAGATAATAAAGGTCGAACTGTTAATTTCAGAAATACAATCATCATAATGACTTCAAATATTGGTTCTCATCTTATTCAAGAAAAGTTACAATATCTAACAGATGAGAATCGTGATGAGATAATGGGTGAATTGAGAGTTCAACTTTCGAACTTGTTGCGACAAACAATTCGACCAGAATTTCTAAATAGAATTGATGAGATAATTCTCTTCAAACCATTAACTAAATCTGAAATCTTGAAGATAGTTGATTTGCAACTTGCTAATGTTGGTAAGATGTTAGCTGAGAAAAATATCACACTCGAAGTAACCGATGAAGCAAAAGAATGGCTTGCCGAAGTAGGTTTCGATGTCACATTTGGTGCAAGACCATTGAAGCGAGCAATTCAAAGATTATTGATTAATCCTTTAGCTGAAGAAATTTTGAAAGGCACAATTCAAGAAGGTGATACAGTTCGAGTTGAACTCAGCGAACATGGTAAACTTGTCTTCTCATCTTATCAAATTGAAGAATTATAATTATAACTAACTGAAAAAATCTTTTTTAATGTAGAGCCGATAAATTTCAAAGGCTCTACATTTATTTTAAATAAACATTAAATCCTCAAAACAATTTCTGATGAAACAATTATCCTTCAAACAATTGTTCATATTTGGTAAATTGAGAAAAAATTAGGTGTAAAAATAAAATGGCAGTACTACCTATTAACATATATGGTGATGAAATTCTAAGACAAAAAGCAAAAAAAGTTACTAAGATTGATGGTGAATTTTTGAAATTTATTGAAGATTTATTCGAAACAATGAAACAAAGTGATGGAATTGGTTTAGCTGCAACTCAAGTTGGAAAAAGACTTCAAGTTTTAGTCGCTGACATTTCTGAAGTTGAAGGATACGAAAACACAAAACCAATGGTTGTAATAAATCCAAAAATCATTTTGACCGAAGGTGAGTCTGAAATGGAAGAAGGGTGCCTTTCATTACCTGGACTTAGAGTTAATGTGAAAAGACCAGAGAAAATCAGACTTAAATACAATGATATTGAGTTGAAAGAACATATTGAAGATTTTGAAGGACTCCAAGCTCGTGTTCTTCAGCATGAAATTGATCATCTAAATGGTAAGTTGATTATTGATTACCTTTCTAAAACTGAGAAAGAAAAAGTCAAACCTCTACTGGAGAAAATGATAAAGAGAGAGTTTGAAGTGCATTATCCAGTTACTTCATATCAAGTTATATCTAAGTGAGATAACGCTTTAATTTTTTTTTACAATTTTATATTTTTGCATCAGCTTTTTGAAAATATGGGCAGATAGCTCAGTTGGTAGAGCAATGGACTGAAAATCCATGTGTCGGCGGTTCGATTCCGTCTCTGCCCACTAAATAATCTCCGTCGAATTGACGGAGATTTTTGTTTTAAATGTGCATTTGGTTTATAACCTTTTGTGAAAAAATTATATTTCCTCCCCATTTCTAAAATAATTCCATAAAATGTAAAAAAGTTTTTATTAGGCAAATGTAACTTATGAGTTAGGTGAAATTCATTTGAGTTTGTGTATTTAAATAGAAAAATTTTAATAAGAATTATTTTATGTGATTAAAACCAAAAATTTATCTTTTCATTTTAATCCGTTGATTAACATCAACGGCAATTAAAATTTTATTGAAAATCAAAACGCACCATTGGTGCAGACTATTTGTAGAAAACGAATTCCCCCCAAACAAACCAAACTCCGTTAGGAGCGGCCTAATATTTCTTCATAAAATTTTTATTGAACAAAATATCAAAATTGATTTCTCACATTTTTATTTAGTTGCAAAATTAATGGTCGAGGCAAGCCCCGCCCCTACATCTCAAATTGTCATACCTGTGTAAACAGGTATCCAGAAAAAATTCAGAAAATAGTTTCCTGCCTCCGCAGGAAAGACAGATGGCTGGGATTAGAAAAATTACTTTTATGTGTAGATGAATAAGCACCATTGGTGCGAAATCTTTGTAGAAAATGAATTCTCAACCAACAAACAAAACTCCTTTAGGAGTGACCTGAAATAATGGAAAATAGATTTCTGCTTCCGCAGAAATGACGGGACATGTTTACCAAACCTATACAAATAATTTCTTGAAAATTTTTGCGGTCTGGGCAAGTCCCGCCCCTACATTTCAACTTGTCATACCTGTGAAAACAGGTATCCAGAAAAATTTCAAAAAAAATAGTTTCCTGCTTTCGAGACTGTGTGAAAATACGAATCAAGTTATAATAAAATTAATAAATTGCATAAAAAAAGAGAGTTTCAAAAAATGTCAATAATAGAAGGTAAGAATAGAAACCAACTTCAAATATTCTCAAGTATTGAAGAT
>JAOAHM010000082.1 GCA_026415235.1 Ignavibacteria bacterium
ATTTTAGAGAGATTATGTCCGACATAAAAACCAACAAAGATTAGAATTAGATTCCAGATGAATGCACTCACAGCAGAAAGAATAACGGTTCGTTTCAAATTCAGTTCACTCATACCTGCAAAGAAAGAAATGATTGCACGAGTTCCCGCAAGAAAACGGTTCGCAATGATTAACCAGTAACCATATTTTTGAAACCATCTTTCAACAGTAAAAACAGCTTCAGGTGAAATGAATTTCAACTTTCCTTTTTCTAAAATTTTATCACCAAAAAATTTTCCGATGAAATACATTGTAACAAAACCTGTTGTACTTCCAGTCACAGCAAAAATAATTACAAGTGGAAGAGAAATGTTTGTAACAGCAGCTAATGCTCCACTAAATGCAACTATTACATCACTTGGAAAAGGTGGAAAAATATTTTCGATAAAAGCAATACCGAATACAGCTAAGTAAATTAAAAAAGGGTCAATTTGACGGAGAAAAGAAATTATTTCTTCGACCATTACTAATTTGAATTTTTTGAGTAAAGTAGAGCAATTGCAATTGCTGCAATTCCTTCTTCTCGTCCGATAAATCCAAGCTTTTCGTTTGTTGTCGCTTTAATTGAGATTTGTTCAATTGAGATTTTTAGAGTTTCAGAAATTTTTTTTCTCATCTCATCAATAAATGGAAGAAGCTTAGGTCGTTCTGCAATTACCGTTGCATCAATATTTCCAACGACAAAGTTTTTTTGATTAATTAAATCATTGCTCTTTTCAAGCAACACCAAACTTGAAATGTTTTTAAATCTTTCATCAGTATTGGGAAAATGTTTACCAATATCACCAAGAGCTGCTGCACCAAGCATTGCATCACAAATTGCATGAAGTAAAACATCTGCATCTGAATGACCTTCTAAACCTTTGTCCGATGGAATTTCAACTCCACCCAAAAATAATTTTCTCCCTTCAGAAAATTTATGAACATCAAAACCAATACCGATACGCATGTTTAACATTAATTCACCAACCTCTTATTCGAAAATCAGTAAATTCATTTTTATCTTCTTCCCACTCAATCTTTAAATCTTTTACAAAAGCCATTCGAGGACCAATCTTTGCATGTTCAATCAAAATTTGAATTTTATCTTTCTCACCTTCAACAACAATTTCAACATCACCATTGTAAAGATTTCTCACAAAACCCTTCAATTCAAGTTCTGTCGCTTTGCGATGAATAAAATAACGATAACCTACTCCTTGAACTAAACCAGAAACAATAATATGTGCTCTCATTTTTGTCTTACTGACTCGTGGTGACTAATTATTTTCCATTTTCCTTCAAATTTAGTGAGAGTCATAGAATTTCTAATTGGTGATAGATTCAATTTGTAACCATTCTTGAATAAAATGTTTTTTGATGAAAGAAATATTATTACCGCTTCGCTCTTCGTTGGATTAATCCATAGTGATGGATTCCAACTGGAAAATTCTAATTGCGTCAATTCAGCTGACTGTTCTTCGAAATATTTTTTGATATTATCGAAACCTATGATTGCTGTATCTCTTTCAAGTGGAATATAACTGACTTCGTCAATATCGTTCCAATAATTTTCCAATCCTTCAATCGAATTTTTATTTAAGAAAGTAGAATAATCTTTTATGAATTCAAGTAACTCAGATTTTTCTTGTTCAAAATTTTCTTTTGGCTTCTCCTGACACGAAAAGAAAATAAAGACTGAAATGGCGAATAAAATTTTAAACTTCATTTTTCAAGCCTCGATTTGAGATTAAATCGTCAAATAATTCTGAAGTAAGAACTCCAAGAATTATGAGAGCTCCACCAATTAATCCAAAAATACCAATTGTCTCATTTAAAATTAAGTAAGCTAAGATTGAAGCAAGTAATGGTTCAGAAGTAAAAATTATTGCAGCTCGAGTTGGTGTTGTGTATTTCTGATATTTTGTTTGAAGAAATGTTGTAACAATTGTTGCAAGAACTGAAGTGTAAAGAATCGTAAAGATAACTTGATCGTTAAGTTGAATTTTAATTTTTTCAACTTCTAAAAAATCAAATGAAATCATTAAAATAAATGAGCCAATAAGTGTAACAACAATTTGTATCCAAACAACATGATTGAAATCTGTCTTATCAGAAATGATATCGAGATAAACTATGTATCCTGCAAAAAAGATTGCACAGATTAAAGTAAGAAAATCGCCGATATTAAAATCGCTACCAATTGAAACAAATAGCTCTATTAAGTTCGATTGACTTGATGAAAGAAAAATCAATCCAACAAAAACTAAAATAACTCCGAGTATGCTTCCAGTTTTAATTGGTTTACGCTCAACAAAAACTTGAAGAATTGGTGTAAAGACAACAAATGTTCCTGTAATCAAAGCTGATTTTGTTGCTGTTGTATACTTCAATCCAATAGTTTGAACTACAAAACCAACGAACAGAAAGATTCCAAGTATTGTACCCATTTTGAAAGTTGCTTTTGGAATTTGCAAAAGCTTTGCACGATAAATTAGAGTAAGAACCAAAGCAGCAATCAAAAATCTAATTGTTACAAAAAGAAGTGGTGAAATGAAATTTAATGTTGGTTTAATTATTACAAATGTACCTGCCCAGATGAATGTAATCAGAAAAAGAATTAATTCAGCTTTTAATCTCATAGAACAATTCAATTAGAAGATTTGACTAAAAAATTAATAACCAAATGTTTTCATCCAGCGAGGATTGTCTCGCCAATTCTCACGGACTTTTACATAAAGTTCAAGGTAAACTCCCTTGCCAACAAAGTTTTCAATTTCCTGACGAGCTTTTTCACCAACTTTTTTCAAAGCTCTTCCATCCTTACCAATGATTATTTTCTTTTGTGATTCACGTTCAACATAAATTTCAGCATTGATGTAATCTTTACCCTTTTCTCGTTCTTTATATTCAACTACCACAACTTCAGTTGAATAAGGAATTTCATCTTGATATTCTTCAAAAATTTTTTCACGAATGATTTCCGCAATGAAAAAACGTATCGGTTCTTGACTTAAAATATCTGTTGGAAAATATGGTGGATGAATTGGTAAGTATTTTTTAATTGTGTTCGTTAGTTCATCAACATTAAATTGATGTAAAGCACTTAAAGGAACGATTTCATCAAATTTAAATTTATCCTTCATGTTATCAATTATTTGAAGCACTTCTTCTTTGGTAACTAAATCAATCTTATTAATCACTAAGAAAATGTTTTTCTTTCCTGCAAATGGAACAAGAACTGGTAAAAGTTTATTCTCAAAATTTCTTAATACTCTATCAGTTACATCAACAACAGCAAGAATTAAATCACACTCATCTAAAGCTGTATGAATTGCTTCAACCATCTTTTCTTGAAGAAGATATTTTGGTTCGATAAGTCCTGGTGTGTCAAGAAAAACAATTTGGGCTTCGTTATCAGAGTAAATGCCTAAAATTTTTCTTCTTGTTGTTTGAGGTTTTGGAGTAGTAATTGAAAGTTTTGTGTTTAGGATTGCATTCATTAAAGTTGATTTACCGACATTTGGCTCACCAAAAATGGTAACATATCCAGCTTTGAAGTCTTCCTTAATATTAAAATTGTCAGTGAGGTTATCTGTATTCATAAAAAATACACATTGAATTTAGTTTTTGATTATTAATTACAAATAAAGGAATGAATAAAGCTGCAGCTATTGGAGCTGCAGCTAAAAATTTTAATGATGGCTATGTGGACCGTGAGCATGTCCGTGTGCTAATTCTTCTTCTGTCGCATCACGAACATCAACTAACTCAATTTCAAAATCCAGGTTCTTACCTGCTAACGGATGATTAAAATCAATTGTTACATTATCACCATTGATTTCTTTAATCACAAATGGCATTTGGGAACCATCTGGTGCGCTGGTTACGAATTGCATTCCAATTTCAAGTTCCACATCATCAGGAAAATTTTCTTTCCTTACTCGATGAACTAAATCATCTCGATACTCACCATAAGCATCTTCAGCAGAAATAAAAACATTCTTCTTTCCACCAATCAACATAGTATCAATTTCTTCTTCGAGTTTTGGAATGATTTGTTCATAACCTGTCAGGTAAGAAAATGGTTGAGAACCCTGAGTTGTATCAAGAAGGTTACCACTTTCATCTTTTAATGTATAATGAATTGTTACGACTTTGTTTGTGCCGATAGGCATAAAAATAACTCCTTTAATTAAACTAAGAACTTTTTTTCATAATACTGATAATTGAGTTAAAAACAAATTTTATCAAAAATAATTTTTCAAAAATTTCAAGTTCGCCAGAAAATTTTTAATCGTGTACACAAACTCACAAACAAAGAAAGTAGAAAAGTGATAACTAATCCTTTCAAAAAACCAAGCCAAGGAGTCGTAGCCATTAAATTCAACAAATTCATTAAACCAGTAATTGATAAAACAGGTATGATAAAATTATTCACACCAGCATAAGCAATCATTGGATTTTGACCGTTATCAATTAAAAGTTGAACCCATTTTTGCTTCTTAAATACATCAATGATTATTGAGAAAAATATGATTGTACAAATTGCAAGTCCTGAAGTCACAAAATAATAACTCAAAGTAGCTTTATCTTTTTTAATTCCACCTTCATAAGGTTCGAAAAACAATCCAAGTACAAGCCAATAAATTGCCCAAAGAAAAAGCTCTTTATACAATTTTTCAGTTTGAGTTATTGGATTTTTCAAGAGATAATAGGTTAAGACTAATAAGACAAAAGTTAAAATCGTTGTTTCAACTAACCAACGGTTGTAAAGTCCAACAAGCAATTCGAAAACAAAGAAAAACATCAGAAAAGCAATGAAGATATATTGAATATTATTCCATCCTTTTAATTCAGTTTCATCTTTTGATTTCATCCATTTCAAAATAATATCACCAGTAATAGTACCAGGAATCACAATGAAGAGATACTGCAAATAATATAAACGATAAATCCATGGTGCAGGTGAATAATTCCAGATTTGAGCAACCCAACCGTCAATTTGTGTTGGCATGTTTGAAAGTCTAATAGCAATCAAAATTCCAAGCAAACCTAACCGAACGAGTAAATTACCACGAGTAAATAACCAAACAAACGAACCAAACACAGCCATGTTTGTCAAAACAACAATAATTATATCACTTCGATATAAAGAAAAACCAGAACCATCTGGATATTTTAAATTGAATAGAAGTGCAAATGCCGAAATCCATCCAAGTAATCTTATACCAAATCTCAACCACTTATTCCAAGTCAAAGGTAATCTTGAATAAATTGGAAAGCAAAGAAAAAATGCAAGTAATGCGATAAGAAAAGTTTCGGTAGTTGGCGATTTACTGATTACAAATGGTCTTATTGCTTGCACATATAGCGCAAAAAATCCAAGCAAAAATCCTCGCTCAAGAATTGAAATTGAAATTTTCCATTTCGGTGTTCCTTCATCAAGTCTTCTTGAAATTGCAAGCGGAAAAGCTGCACCCATGGCGAATAGAAAAAACGGAAAAACTAAATCAACCCAAGTAATGCCAGGCAGAGTTGGTATCCATTTATGTTCAGGTGGAGGTACTTGAGCATGATACATCCACGCTGGAAGTGTGTTTGTATGAAAGGGGATTTGACCTGAAAGTATCATTGTTAAAATTGCAAATCCTCTTAGAGCATCAAGTGCGAGTGCTCGTTTTGTGGTGATGTTAATTTTTGTTTCCATGTTCTTTCCAGCTTTTTACTAAAATATTTGATTTACAAAAAGCTTTCCAGCAATAATTGAGAATGATAAAGAAAGAAGAAAAATTTTTTTACGAACTTGAGATTTTGAGTTTTTTCTTTAATAATGAATAAAATCAAAGTTTCGATTAATCGAAAAATCAATTTTAATAATAATCATTTTGAGTTTAACGGTAATAACGCATATTTTAATTTAAAATTAAAAGGAGAATGAAATGATTTCGGATAACAAATTCATTGTTCCATCATTAATCTTAGCAATTTTTTTCGTTCTTGGTGTATTAATTATTAGTGAAGCATGGCGAAATCATACAAGAACAAATCAAACAATTACAGTTACAGGTTCTGCTAAAAAATTAATTGTATCTGACCTTGGAATTTTAAGAGTTACTATTACTGCAAGTGAATATTCTCAACAAGAAGCTTTCAGAAGTTTATCAAGACAAATTCCTGTATTGAAGAATTTCATTTCAAAATATGGAATTCATCCCGACTCAATTGACGAGAAAGCACCAACTGGTTATCCTGTGTACGAAGTAAGTCCAACTGGTTATCAAACGACTAAAGTAATTGGTTATGTATATTCTCAGAATATAGATTTAATGTCAAGAGATGTTGAATTGATTAAAAAGCTTTCCATGGATATTTCTAAACTTGTTGAGCAAGGAGTTAATTTTCAGCAGATTACACCAGAATATCATTACACAAAACTTTCTGAATTAAAGATTGAAATTCAAGCAGAAGCAGCAAAAGATGCAATGATGAGAGCTAAGAAAATTGCTGAGTCAACAGGTAGTAAACTTGGTAATTTAAGAAATGCTCGAATGGGCGTGCTTCAAATTACACCAAAATTTTCAAACATGATTTCTGACTACGGTATTAATGATTTATCTTCAATTGAAAAAGAAATTACCGCAGTTGTAAATGCTTCGTTTGAGATAAAATAAAAAATTAAAACTATTTTACTTTGAACAATGGTAGAGTTAAAGGTGGAATATTCATTCTTAGAGTAATGTTGTTAATAAATTCTCTGAAATATGGCCAAGTATTTAGCTTCAAACTAATTTCTTTGTAAACATTAAAGAAATCTTCTGTGAAATTTTCTTTTGATTTTAGTTTAACCAAAAAAGTTGCCTCAACATTTAGGAATCTTGATTTTGAATTTCTTTTTCTTGCATCAAGCGAATATTTCTGTACAATTTGAATTTCGTCATTACTTATGACTTTGAATTTTTCGTCTGAACTAATTGTCACACCTAACTCACCTGGGAACTTAACATCTGTATTCAAATAGCATTTTGCGTCTTTTAGTGAAATAGATACCAATTCTAGTCCTTCTAATATTTTTTGATATTTTTCAGGAGAAATTTTTTGTTTTTTTTCTGACATAACTAACCTGCTTTTAACATATAAATGTTTTTCTTTGGATGCACTTTCAATAAAAGTTCTTGAGAATGCTTAAAGTCAAAATTTAAATCATATTCTGTTTCTATGAATTCTTGAGTGATACTTTCAAATTTCTGAATAAAACTTTGAAGTTTACTTTCAATCGAATCTTCACTCAAAGATTTTGTTAAAAGATAAAGAACATATTGATTTAAACTTACTTCATTTTGTTTAGCTTTCTCTATAAGAAATTTATGTAGTTCCTTTGGAATTCTTAAAACAAATCTTCCACTCACATCTTCAAAAGCTTCATCCTTTATTGGTTCAGGAATTGGTATTCCTTTCTGGTACAATTCTTTGAGATACTGATCTTTTAACTTTTTAACATTATCAATGGCTTCTTCAATTGTTTCACCATCAGCTATTACTGAATATCGACCCAATGAAGGAATACAAGCTGAATAACCGCCACCTTCCTCTTTTGGAATTTCTATAATTTCAATGGGATAATTCAATTTCATATAATAACTAAGATTCTTCTTCACTTTTCTAACTCCCTTATTATTTCTATTACCTTACATAATCTCTTCATGTAAAAATGTTTTATAAATTGACCCTTTGAAACAGGAATTGTCATAAAACCTTCGGGACCATATTCAGGAAAATTCTGAAAGTAAGGATGATAAATTCTGTAGTTATGCGATCCAGATGTTTCTCCAAATGTCCACTGGTCTTTAAAAAAATGATTAAGAATAGTTTCGAGTTCTTCTTTTCGAACATTTTGTTTGTATGCAGGATTACAAAGTTTATTAAGTAACTTTTCAATTTTAGACATAGAATAAATTGCTTACAAATATACTATATATAGTATCAATTAACAATGATTTTTTTCAAATATCCCCTTGCTTAATTATTGGCTTTGAATTGATGTAATTGTACAAAACTTCTATCGTTTCATCTTTCAAGTTTAAATCGGCTTGAAGTAAATCCCGCATCGAAACTACTCCAATTAATTTATCACCAGATTTAACAAGAATGTGTCTTATGTTTGCTGCTTTCATTTTGGCAAGACATTCCAAATAAGTTTCATCTTCTTCTGATACAACCAAATTAACAGTCATCACTTCCTCAACTTTTGTTTTATCTGGATCTTTTCCAACAGCAACAACTCTTTGCATCAAATCTCGTTCTGAAAAAACACCAACAAGTTTATCACCATCAAGAATTGGAACAAGTCCAATTTTATTCTTAGTCATGTATTCGCTTGCCTCTCTCACAGTAAAATTTTTTTGAATGGAAAGTAAAGGACGGTTACTTAAAATTTCTTTCAAAGTTTTCATGAAGTGCCCTCCTTATTTTTTGTTTTAAGTTAGAAATAATTAGTCAAAATGTAAAATCAAAATCTTTAAAAAATAAAGCCCCGTTTTTCAACAGGGCTTTTGAGTATTAACAGAAAAAACAAATATTAATCTTCACTAATTGGTTCGTATTGTTTGAAAAGTTTTCCCCACTCGGTTTCTTTCAACCATCGTTTGAAAACTTTTTTGTCTTTGAGAGGCCAGCGATAATAATCATGATAAAATTCTGAGCCAAAAATAAATAAATGAACAAGTGGTGTTCTGAAGAAAAAGTTTTGAATTGATTTTAACGGTCCAAACCAGAGCAAATCACCAACCATACTTGCACCATTATCTCCAACGAAGAAATTCCAATTTTCATTAGAAACATCATCGCCTACAATCTCAATATCTTGAGGTCTTCCAATTCCAAGTCCAAGTTCATCTGCAACACGAATGTATTCAATGCTCATCGGATCAAAGCCCATCATTTTAGCTGCAACTGCATCAATTGCAACTTGATCGGCACTGGCTAAAATTACATTCTTTACAACTGGAATCATTGTTCTTGGACCAGGACCATTTCCAGCTGTCGTTCCATCCATTACTGCAAAAATCCCCGTATGAATCTCTTTTTGAATTTGAAGTAAATCAACAAGAGTTTTATGTATCCAGGAATGAGTGTAATGTCGTTTTGTATTTAACAACCCACCAAAAGCATTTTTCATTGCACCAGTTGTAGTAGTATAAATGTGACATTTAACCGTGGGAAGATGAACAATATTTTTTCCCAAGAAATAATCAGGAATTGTAATTCCTTCAGGATAAATATGATTAAGCACAAGCATCTTTGCTTTTGGCTCGTACTTAATCCACTTCATATCTTCTTCTTTGAAATTGAAAAGAACTGGAATGTTATATTTCTTAAAAATTGGTTTATACTTATTAAGGTCTTCGCCTTTGAATGCATCTGTCACAACAGTCTTATTCTGAACACACACAAGGTCATTGTATCCAAATTTTTTCAGACCAAGTATAGTACCTTCGAGTTGCCATGGAGTTGTATTCGCTGCAGGAAAAGGATAATGCCAACTTATGTTGTCTTTCAAAATTGTAGTTGCATTTTTATCAAGTGCTTTTTCAACCTCAGCAAGTTCCATTAATCTTTGAAAATCTTCTAAAACCGTTTTCGGACTTGTTCTGAGAACAGCAACTTTAGATTTTGACATATTTGAACTTTCTCCTTTTTGTTTAAGATATAAAAAAATCCCTTTTCAAAAAATTTCAAAATTGATAACTATTTTCTCTTCCAAAGTCTCGAATATTTTTTAGTTAAATTCATGTAATAATTTTTATAATTCACTGAAGGTTCGATGTGAGTGTTCTCCCACCATTCATTAAATGAAGTAATAAGAATTAAATCAGGATTTGATTTGATTGCCGCATTCCATGTGAACTCGTAAAATTTTCCTTTTTGCCTATCTTTGAATAGACCAATTCTTTTTGGAAGTTTTCTTTCGTCATATCCAGGTTGAACGGTTGCAGTCCAAATTTTTTGCTTTCCACCAATGAGATGATAATTCTTCACAATTTCTGATAACACTTGAAATTCTTTCTCTAAACTGTCAATCAAAATCACACCATACTGATGAAGTCCATCAAAAATTTGAAGATTTGAAATATCGTATCCCATAGCTATGAATGTTCCTTCAATATTATTCGTTCTTAATCGTGTTAAGATTTCTCTCCACTTATTAATTTCCATTTCATTTGATGCCCAAATAAAAATGAGTGGCTTATCAAAAATTTTAATGAATGCTTTATCATTCCCATATTTTTGAATTGCAAATTTAAGTGATGAATAAATTTCTTCGACATTTCGTGGACCATCAGAAGTTAATGTTTCATAATAAATGGAAGTCTTAAAATTATTTTTGTTACACAATTCGAGAAACTTTTTAAAGTTATTATCTGAGTAAGTTCCTGGTCCATCCCATGAGGTAATAAAACCATCTATACCGTTTTGTTTAGCTAAATTAATTTGTCTTAACATTTCTTTTTCATCTGCAGAAGAATAAAGTTTTAATGGTTTATCAACCAAAGGTAAATCGTTCCAGTTATTCTTTGAATACCACAGGTAATAAAAAGCTAAAAGAAGTTTTGGAATTTTTGTTGTGCTAATTGAATCAGGAATAAATTTATATTCTGGTTTGAAATTAAATTCGATAGTTGAGTTTATTTTATTTTCTTCAGGATCCTTTTGAATTACTTTGTTGTGATTGAGTGAAAAAATTTCTTGAAAGTTTAAGTCATCTTTTACGGAAACATTAACTTTAGTTTCACCAATTTGACCTTTTGATAATGTGAACGACCATTTCTCATAAGTCTTAACATTAATTAGGTAATCCACAAAAATTCTTACTCTTGAATTTTCTTTTGATATTTTTTGAGTTAGTTTAATCTGGTCATAAAAAACTTGATATTTGGGATTAGGTCCATCAACAGCAAAAACACGCATGGTCACAATTTTGGGTAGTATTGTCCACTTAAAGATTGTCCAATCTGAAGTAGTTGATATTTCCACTCTCAAGTAAATCAGATTTGTGTTGGATAAATTTTTATCCTGAGATAATGAGTGATTAAATAAAAGTAAAACTAAAATTAAACTTAGAACAATCTTTTCGTAAAAAGTTTTGAACATAAGATTGACCTTTTATTTTAAAATAAAAAAGTGGTTGAAATAAACTTCAACCACTTTAATTGAAACTATAACTGCCAAATACAATTAATGCGCTTCGTGTTCTTCTAACCATCTACCTGCATCAATTGCAGCCATGCATCCCATTCCAGCAGCAGTAACAGCTTGACGATATACTTTATCGCAAACATCACCTGCTGCAAAAACTCCTTCTATGTTTGTGTATGTTGTACCAGGTTTGACTTTGATGTAACCAGTTTCATCAAGTTCGAGATAATCTTTGAAAATTTCTGTGTTAGGTTTATGTCCTATTGCCAGAAATACACCATTGATAGGAAGTTCTGTTATCTCATTCGTCTTAACATTTCTCAACTTAACACCAGTTACAAATTTTCTTCCGTTTTCATTCTTTCCTAAGATTTCTTCCACTACTTCATTCATACGAAATTCAATCTTTGGATTTTTCTTCGCTCGTTCTAACATAATTGCAGAAGCTCTAAATTGTTCTCTACGATGAACAATAATTACCTTTCTTGCAAATTTTGTTAGATATGTTGCTTCTTCCATTGCCGAGTCACCACCACCGACAACAATCACATCTTGATCTTTGAAGAAGAATCCATCACAAGTTGCACAAGCCGAAACACCGTAACCCATATACTCCTGTTCCGATGGAAGTCCAAGAAATTTTGCTGATGCACCAGTTGCAATGATTACTGCATCAGCTGTGTATTCATCTTTACCTGAATAGACTTTGAATGGTCTTGTCGAGAAATCAACTTTATCAACATACTTGAAAACCATTTCAGCACCGAAACGTTTTGCTTGCTTTCGCATGATATCCATCAATTCAGGTCCCATTATTCCATTTTCAAAGCCAGGAAAATTTTCAACTTCTGTAGTAATTGTTAACTGTCCACCTGGTTGATTTCCTTCGAATACAAGTGGAGAAAGATTTGCTCTTGCAGCATAAATTGCTGCAGTAAATCCTGCTGGACCTGAACCTATAATAATTACTTTTCTGTGATTAGAACTCATACTTTACTCCTTTCTTTCAATTTTATGAATTCAAAATTTCTTTTAAGATTTTTTAATCCAGTTCTTAATATTGGTCTTCCTTTATATTTTTCTTTGAACTCATTCTCATCAAGTAATTTGAGTTCGTCTTCTTTAATGTACTCAATTGGGTTAGATGCAAATTCACCTTCATTCGTTTCTATTTGAAGTTTAATATTCCACGGACAAACATCTTGACAGATATCACAACCAAAAACATAATTCTCAAACTTCCCGATTAATTCGTGAGGAATTTCATTTTTATTTTCGATTGTGTGATAAGAAATGCATTTGCTTGCATCAAGTACATAATCGTTTACAATTGCACCAGTAGGACAAGCATCAATGCAAATTCTACATTCACCGCACATATCAGCAATTGGATTATCTGGTTCAAATTCAATTGAAGTCAAAACTGTTCCAATAAAAAACCAAGAACCAATAGAAGTATTAATCACATTTGTGTGTTTGCCCATCCAACCAAGTCCAGATTTTACCGCCCATACCTTATCCATCGTAGGACCATAATCAACATAAAATTTATTCTTTGAATTTGGAGAAATTTCGTTTAAGATTTTTCTTAATGTTTTAAACTTCTTCTCAATCACTTTATGATAATCTTTTCCCCATGCATATCGTGAAATTCTTCCAGAGTTTTCAGGCAAAGTATTAATTCTATTTTTTTGATAATAATTCAATCCAACTGAAATGATTGATTTTGCTTCGGGTAGTACTTTGAATGGAATTATTCGCTTCTCGAATGTTTCGTCAATCCATTGCATATCTGCGTGATAACGATTGAGAAGCCATACTTTGAGTTTTTCACTTTCTTCGTCTAAAACTTTTGCTTCAGAAAATCCAACAAGGTCAAATCCTATTTCAAGAATTTTTTTTCTAACGAATTCGGTCAACTCAATTTTATTCATTCTACCAATTAAAAAACTTTTTTGGAATTCTTACATAAAGGTAATTGTCAAGAATTTTCGTTTCATAAGTTTTAATGTTGCTGTTATTGTTCAAAGTTTTGCCTGTTCTTAAGTCAAATTTCCAACCATGAATTGGACATGATATTGAATAACCAACCAAATGTCCATTGAACATTTGAGCGGTGTGATTGTGTGGACATACATTACTTATCACAAAAACTTCACCTTCGATTTTGAAAACAGCTAAATCGTGTTCATCAATTTCGAAACGAATCCCTTTTCGCTCTGGAATGTCAGTAACTTTACAAATTTTTGTAAAACCATCTAACTCGTTCATTGGATTAAACCTTTTAAGTTTTACTTGTTCAATCTTAAGTAAAGTTATACCAACTCCTTGATTTTAATCCAGCGAAATTAACTGATTTATTTCAAATCCTTTTTTACCTTCTTTCAAAGTTATAGCTGAAGTTTTTGGATCGTGTTCGAAAAATAAAATCCATTTCTCTTCAAATGCTTGGGGAAGAAGTTTTTTCTTCTCTTCGATTGTTGTTAATGGAAATAAATCGTAACTCATTACATAAGGATATGGGATGTGACTTGAAGTTGGAATTAAATCACCACAATAGAAAATTGTTTTCTCTCCATCTGAAATTTTTGGAAGTTGTTGAAATGGGGTATGTCCATTGAAAGTTAAAATCTCAATTTCATCGTCAAACTTAAAATTTCCTTCTGTCAAGATAAGTTGATTAAAATCTTGAAGTGGTAAAAAATCTTCTTTCAAAAAACTTGCTCGATCTTTATCTGATGGATTCAATGCCCATTCAAAATGTTCTTTCTGAACATAATATTTTGCATTTCGAAAAGTTGGAGCCACTTCATCATCAAATTTTTTTGTCGAACCACCTGTATGGTCAAAGTGAAGATGAGTGATTATTACATCAGTAATCTCATCGGGATTAATATGCATAAGTTTTAATGCTTCATCAATTGGAAGATTATCAACTGCATAAATTTGCTTAAACTTTTCATCAAACTTGTTTCCAAGTCCAGTATCAACTAAAATTTTCTTATCATTAGAAACAAGTAAAAGTGACCTTGTAGCTAAGTCAATCCTATTTAATTCATCGGCTGGATTTGTTTTATTCCATAGAACTTTTGGAACAACACCAAACATTGCACCACCATCAAGTCTGAACATACCAGACTTAACTGAAATAATTTCATACTTACCAATTTTCATAAACTTTTCCTTTTTATTTAAAATAAAAAAGTCGATGCAATATGCATCGACTTTCTCAAATGATTTACGGAATTGCTCTTATCTTCCGAGTGAGTCCAAATATTCTTTTTTCTTAAGGAGAGTTTCTTTGTCTTCTACATGATTTGGATCAGGTACGCAGCAATCAACTGGACATACAGCTGCGCATTGTGGTTCATCGTGGAAACCAACACACTCTGTGCATTTGTCTGGTACGATGTAATAATATTCTTCTGAATAAAAACCAACTGCACCAGATGGAGCTGGATCATTTGGTCCATAGGTTTTTCCAGCCAACTGCCAAGGAGTTCCACCAGGATAAATTGCTGTATTTGGGCATTCGGGTTCGCAAGCTCCACAGTTGATGCAATCTGTTGTAATCATTATGGCCATTTTTAATTACCTCCAAGAATTTATTTGTTTTATGTTTGTTAAAATTTAATTAAAAATTTATTTAAGGTTCAGACAAAAATTTTTCTCTGACTTATTTATCTACTACTCAATCAATCAAGGAACTTTTTTTACTTAATTTTGATTGCAAACTATAAAAATTTTGAAGTGAATTCAATTGTAATCCTGAGCTTAATTTGAGCTTTTTTACCTAACCTTTCTTTTAAGTCAAAACAAAAATTGAAATATCTAATTGATAAAGATAAACTCTAACACAACCTTACTGCTATTTCAAATTGTAAAATTTTATAAAATTCTTTCCGTTATTTATGAAAACCACTTTTATTGAATCTTTCCATTTACAAGTTACTGAGATTGAAAATCTTGGTTTTAGTTTTTTATTTATTGAATAAAATTCTTTTAACGCTTAAACAAACCTTTAGCTTTTTATTTTTATATGCATCAATTTAAGAACAAATAATCAAAAAAAATTTTTTCATAAGAATTAGACATTTTTTTTAATTTCATTTCGTAAAAACAAAAAATGTGAGCGAAAAGATGAAGAGATTAATTCTTTTACTAATAATGGTTAGTTTTACTCTTAACTATTCAATCTATTCACAAGCACTTGATATTAATAAACTTCATGGTTTGAAAGCTCGTTCGATTGGACCTGCTGGAATGAGCGGTAGAGTTACAGCCATAGATTTAGTACAAAAAAATCCATCCATAATTTTTGTAGGAACTGCTTCAGGTGGGTTGTGGAAAACAACAAGTGGTGGAGTTGATTGGAAACCAATCTTTGATACACTGAATGCTGCTTCAATTGGAGCTATTGCTGTTGACCAAAACATTCCTGATATCATTTGGGTTGGTACTGGTGAAGGAAATCCAAGAAACAGTCAAAATAGTGGAAATGGTGTTTATAAATCACTTGATGGTGGAAAAACTTGGATACATTTAGGTTTAGAAAAATCAAGGAACATTCATCGCATTATTATTGACCCGAGAAATTCAGATGTAGTTTATGTTGGTGTTCAAGGTTCTGCATTTGGTAATTCAGAAGAAAGAGGTGTATTCAAAACTACAGACGGAGGAAAAACTTGGAAAAAAATTCTTTATGTAAATGAAAAAACAGGTATTGCCGATTTAGTGATGGATCCATCAAATCCAAATAAACTTTTTGCTGCAATGTGGGAATTTAGACGTGAACCTTGGTTCTTTACTTCTGGTGGAAAAGGGAGTGGTTTATATGTAACATTTGATGGTGGTAATTCATGGAAAAAATTAACTGATAAAGATGGTTTACCCTCGGGTGAACTTGGCCGAATCGGAATTGCAATTGCTCGAAGCAATCCTGAAATTGTTTATGCTCTAATAGAAGCAAAGGTTAATGCCTTATACAAATCAACGGATGGAGGATTTAAGTGGTTCAAAGTTAATGATAAAAATATTGGAGATAGACCTTTTTATTATGCTGAAATTTATGTTGACCCAAAAAATGAAAATCGTATCTACAACATTTATACACAAGTTTCAGTAAGCGAAGATGGTGGAAAAACTTTTAATGTTCTTATCTCAAGAATTCATCCAGATCATCATGCTTTTTACATTCATCCAGAAAATCCAAATTTTATTATTGACGGTAATGATGGTGGTCTTGCAATTTCTTACGATCGTGGAAAGACTTGGAGATTTGTTGAAAATCTTCCTGTAGCTCAATTCTATCATATTAATGTTGATAACGATTTGCCTTATAATGTTTATGGTGGATTACAGGATAATGGTTCTTGGAAAGGTCCAAGTAGAGTTTTTAATTACATGGGAATTTCAAATTTCGATTGGCAAGAGGTTGGTTTTGGTGATGGTTTTGATGTTCTACCAGACCCAGATGATAATCGCTATGGTTATGCAATGTCCCAAGGTGGAAATTTATTTAGATATGACTCAAAAACTGGTATTCAAAAAATTATCAAACCAATCCATCCTGATGGAATTCAATTACGATTTAACTGGAATGCTGCAATTGCTCAAGACCCATTTGATAATTCAACTATTTATTATGGAAGCCAATTTCTTCATAAAAGCACTAACAAAGGAGACTCATGGGAAATAATCTCACCTGATTTAACAACTAACGACACAACAAAACTAAAACAGAAAGAAAGTGGTGGATTAACTCCAGATGTTACATCAGCAGAGAATTTCTGTACCATTACTGCAATTGCACCAAGTCCAATTAAGAACGGTGTAATATGGGTAGGCACTGATGATGGAAATATTCAAATCACAACCGATGGTGGCAAAAATTGGAAAAATGTAGCTGAGAATATTAAAGGTGTTCCAAAAGGAACATGGGTTACTCAAATACATGCATCTCGATTTAATGAAGCTGAAGCTTTTGTTGTTCTTGATAATCATCGTCGGGATGATTGGACACCATACTTATTCTACACTAACGATTTCGGAAAAAGTTGGAAACGACTTGCCGATGAGAAAAAAGTTTATGGTTATTGTCTTTCTGTTGTTCAGGATTTTGTTGAACCAAATTTATTTTTCTTAGGAACTGAGTTTGGACTTTATGTGAGTACAGATTTTGGTAAGAATTGGACTAAATGGAAAAACGATTTCCCAACTGTTCCAACAACAGATTTAATTATTCATCCAAGGGAAAATGATTTAGTGATTGGAACATTTGGTAGATCAATTTACATCATTGATAACATTTCACCGCTTAGAGAAATTGCTCGAAAGGGAAATAAATTTTTCGAAACAAATCTGAAATTATTCGAAATTCCAGATGCTTATCTTTTTAGATATAACTCACCCGAAGGAATGCGTTTTCCAGGTCATGCAGAATTTTATGGAGAAAACCGACCTTATGGCGCAATGATAACTTTTCAATTCAAATCAATTGAAGATGAAAATAAAGGAAAAGACTCAAGTGATGAAGCAAAATCAACTGAAAAAACAACGAAGATAAAGATTGAAATTTATAATCAAGAAGGTAATCGCATTAGAACATTAAATGTTGATGCTAAAAATGGTTTAAATAGAATTTACTGGCGATTAGACCGAAAAGGCATTCGAATTCCTCGCTGGGAAGAAGAACGAACAGCTGAAGAAACTGAACCCTCTGGTCCAGAAGTTTTACCAGGTAGATATTTAGTAAAATTGATTTACAAAAATTTTGTTGATTCAGCTTATGTGAATGTACTTCCTGATCCAAGAATAAAACTTTCGATTTCAGATTTGAAATTACGAGAAGAAGCAATTGAAAAACTCTCAACCAAAATGGAACTAATGGAAAAAACAATAAACAAATTGAAAAAAGCTTATAAAAATTTGAGCTTAATTTTAAATAGACTTTCTGATGAGAGAGACGAAAAATTTGATTTATTAAGGAAAAAAATTTCTGCTCAAAAAGACACTATTAAATTATTTGCTGAAAAATTTTTCTTAATAAATCCAAAAGGAATTCAATCGGATCCAGAAAAAATATTTTCGAAGTTAAGTAGAACTCAGAGTTATTTACTCTCAAGCTACGATAAACCAACACAAATGTTTGAAATATCTTTCAATGATTTTTCGAATTCATTAGAGAAAGTAGTTAATCAAATCAATTTATATTTCGAAACAAGCTGGAAAGAATTTGTGAAAGAAGTAGAACAAAGTGGATTAAGTCTAATCGAAACCTTTTAATAGAATAATTTGAAATGTATCTGAAATACGGACAGGGCGAGCCTTGTCCCTACAATTATTCAAAAAATGTCATTGCTGGTTTTTTCAACTAAATAATTTTGTTCAACAATTAGGTCACACCTACGGAGCTTTTTCAGTTAAATCAGTTGTGTATTCTACAAGGAGTTCGCACCGATGGTGTTATTTTTAGATTTGAAAATTTAATTGCCATTGATTTCAATCGATAAATGAAGGAAAACAAAAAATTTTTGGTTATAACCACATTTTGATTATGTGACTAAAGTCGAATTTGATTTGGGTGAATTTCAATCAGTCAACTTAATTTAATTAAATAAATTTCGCATAATTAAATTTTGAGAGGATTTTTGATTGGACAAACTGGTTGTGTTTCTATTAGTCAATTTAAAATTAACTTATCTACCGATTAAATCAATTTGTATCAAGTACTTTAGCTGAAAACATTTTTCACAGATTGCTTTAAAGCCTTCCTGATACAATCATAATATCAATTAAGAGAGAACTAATCCTCTATAACTGTTCAAACAATCGTTTTCATAATATTTTTTCCTGATAATAATGATTAAGAATTTTTAGTTGCATTGACGAATTGAAAGAACAAATAGACTTTTATTTGTTTCTCCATAATATTTCTATTTTTCTTTGAGGCAATTATTTAGGTTGATTTGTTTTACTATTTTAAACTCCTTAATTAAATTTGAATTGTCTATGACAATACCAAACCAACTAACAATTACACGAATCATTTTAACACCTATCTTCGCCATTTTTTTTCTTGTTAACGATTTAATTCTAAATCAATTATCTTTATTTATCTTTTTAATAGCTGCATTAACGGATTGGTACGATGGCTGGCTCGCAAGAAAATATAATTACATTTCAGAACTTGGAAGATTTTTAGATCCGTTAGCCGATAAAATTTTAACTTCAACTGCTTTTTTTTGTTTTGTTTATGTAGGATTACTGAACTTTTGGATGGTTCTTATTATTGTAGTTCGTGATTTAGTTATTACTTTGCTTCGCATTTATGGTCAGTATAAGAGAAGACCCTTAGCAACAAGTTTTCTTGCAAAACTTAAAACTGCTATTCAGATGATTTTCCTTTATTACATCTTGATAGTTTATATTGGAATTGAAAAAGGTATATTAAGTTTTATTCAAAAAGATTATTTGAAAATCTTACTCAATCAAAATTTTCTAAATTATTCAATGATTTTTATCACTTCAATTACAATTTATACAGGTATCGAATACTTTTATCAAAATCGGTATACAATTAAGGAGTTATTTAGGTGAATAAATCAGAAAAATTATGCTTTACACAAAAACTTAAATTGTTTTTTGCAACAGGATTTTTAGTAGGATATTTTCCATTTGCTTCTGGTACGGTTGGTTCATTTTTGGCAATTCTAATTTATCTTTTTATTCCTGGTTTTGAAGAACCATACATAATGATTTTTTTTGTTCTGCTTTTCATTGTAATTGGTATTTTCACTTCAGATTATGCTGAAAAAATTTATGGTTTCGATCCACCTGAAGTTGTTATTGATGAAATTGTTGGTATGTGGTTTTCACTTTTGTTTCTACCAAAAACTTATCTTATTGCATCTATTGGCTTCATTCTTTTTAGAATCTTCGACATTATAAAACCATTTCCTGCTAAACAATCTCAAAACCTCAAAGGTGGAATTGGAATAATGTTAGATGATATAATTGCTGGATTTTATTCATTAATTATTATCCACTTAATATTACTAATATTTCCAGAGGTGAAAAGCTTATGAACAGAGTTTCAATAATCTCAATTGGTGATGAGTTGTTAATTGGTCAAACTATAAATACAAATGCTGCATATATCGGTGAAAAATTAACAGCAATTGGTTTTGAAGTTGTAAGAAACTTCACTGTAGGCGATTTGAAAGAAGATATTTTGAAAGTATTGAAAGATGCTGAAAATATTTCTGATTTTATTTTTATAACTGGTGGACTTGGACCAACTCATGACGATATTACTCGAACTTGTATTCTTGAATATTTTAATAGTGAACTTATTTTTGATGAAGAGACATTTGAACGAATCAAAAAATTGTTTGAGAGAAGAAATATCCCAATGCCTGAGATAAATCGAGAACAGGCATTTGTTCCAAAAATTGCACAAGTTATCCCAAACAATTACGGAACTGCACCAGGTTACGATATCTCAAAAGATGGAAAAAGATTTTTTGTTATGCCCGGTGTCCCACACGAAATGAAAGGGATGATGGAAAACACAATATTACCTCAATTAAAAAATTATATTCATTCAAAAGGGATATTTTATAATCAAAAAATTCTTTATACAACAGGCATACCTGAATCGGCACTTTATTCTAAACTTCAAGATTTAAGACCACTTTTTGATGAAGTTAAAGTTGCCTTTCTACCAAGTCAATTCGGTGTAAAAATCAGACTATCTATGAGAAGTAATAGGGAAGAATTAAATCTTGAGAAAATAAAATTTGTTGAAGATAAAATAAGAGAACGAGTTGATGAGTTTATTTATACAGATGAAGAAATTTCAATTGAAGAAGTGATAGGAAGAATTTTGAAAGAGAAAAAATTAAAGCTTGCGGTTGCTGAGTCGTGTACTGGAGGATTAATCTGCAATAGAATAACAAACATTTCTGGTAGTAGCGAGTATTTTGAGCGTGGTGTGGTGAGTTATTCTAATGAATCGAAAATTCAGTTACTTGGAGTTAATCCCGAAACAATTAAAAATTTCGGTGCTGTTAGCGAACAAACAGCAATTGAAATGGCTCGTGGTGTAAGAATTATTTCTGGAGCTGATATTGGAATTTCAACGACTGGAATTATGGGTCCAACTGGTGCAACCGAGACTAAACCTATCGGATTAGTTTTTATTGGCTATTCGGATAATCAAACAGAATTTGCTCGTCAATTTAATTTTGCTGATAACAGAGTTCGTAATAAAGAAAGAACCTCTCAAGCTGCTTTGGAACTATTGTGGAGAATGTTAAAAAAGCTTTAAGGATTAATTGAAAAATTATAATTTTTCAATTGATAATTCTGTCACTATATTGCCATTTTTGACAATTTTTGACAAAATATTTGTTTTTAATTGGGCAAGTTAATTCAATTAATGTTGTTTTCTGTTAAGTTTTTGTTCCCCTTTCATAAATTTTCGTTCTTTTGGCGGTTTTTATCGTCATTTTAAAAGTTCTGAGCGTCTTTCCGACGGTCAGGATCGTCTTTATGACGGTTCTGAGCGTCTTCTTGACGGTTCGGATCGTCTTTCCGACGGTCAGGATCGTCTTTCTGACGGTTCTGAGCGTCTTCTTGACGGTTCGGATCGTCTTTTTGACGGTCTGAATCGTCTTTCTGACGGTTCGGATCGCCTCTATGACGGTCGGGATCGCCTTTATGACGGTCAGGATCGTCTTTTTGACGCTCTGAATCGTCTTTCTGACGGTTCGAAGTGTCTTTTCGACGGTCAGGATAGTCTTTTTGACGAATCAATTCCTTGACTAAAATTGTTCTTTTTGTCTTTTTAGCGAAAAATTTTGTTTTTCTAAGGGTTCGTTTTTAAGAACCATAAGTGGGAGACTGGTCGAGCAATTTCTCCACGATTTTTTGACGAATATAGTATGAGGGATTGCTGTTCTGACCAAAAATTATCATTAGCAAAATTTTTTACCGCAGAGTTCGCAGAGGTTATCGCAGAGAACCGCAGAGAAAAAAATGTAGGGTCGGGGCTTGCCCCGACCGATAAAATTCCTAATAAAACAAAAATGTTTGAAATCATTTATGATATTTTTTTATCAAACAAAAAATTATTACAAAAATTTCAGGCCACTCCTAACGGAGTTTTGTTTGTTGGTTGTGAATTAATTTTCTACAAAGAGAGCGCACCAATGGTGCTTATTCATCTACACTTAAAATTAATTTTTCAAATCCCATCCATCTGTCTTTCCTGCGGAGGCAGGAAACTATTTTCTTATATTTTTTCTGAATACCTGTTTGCACAGGTATGACAACTGTCTCTTATACACATCT
>JAOAHM010000006.1 GCA_026415235.1 Ignavibacteria bacterium
ATGAAATTGGAAAAGAATTGAATTATCTCAGGCATGTTTTCTATGGGAAATGTAAAACCTGATAAGTAAATGAATGGAAGCATAATCAGAAAAACAGAAATCATCATAGCTTGTTGTTGAGTTCGTGAGATTGTGGAGACGAATAATCCAAGTCCAAGTGTAGAAAAGAGAAAAGGAATACAACTCAATAAAAGCAAAAACAAACTTCCTTTAAGTTCAAGGTCAAAGAAAATAAATGCAGCTGCAAGCACTAAAAGTACTTCAACAAATCCAATGATTGTAAAGGGAATTAACTTGCCAACTATCAGTTCTATCTTTTTGATTGGTGTAACAATTAATTGTTCGAGTGTTCCATACTCTTTTTCTTTCACAATTGCCATGGAGGTTAAAATCAAAGTCATTATAGTTAAAAGCAATCCAATGATTCCTGGAATAAAATAATTTGAACTTTTGAGTTCAGGATTAAACCAGATTCGTGTTTCAGGTTCAATTCTCACAAACGAAAAAGTAACGCCTCGATGGTTAAGATATTCTATTAGAATGTTCTTATTGAAATTAAAAGTTAATCCAGCAATGTAACTTAAACTCACATTTGCAGAATAAGCATCTGAACCATCGAGCAGAATTTGAATTTCGGTTAATTCTCCTTTACTTAATCTTGAAGAAAAATTTTCGGGAATTACTACCGCTGCAATAGCAAGACTTTTATCCAAATAATAGTCTAATTCTTTTTGCGAATAAACATAGTCAACAATATTAAAATAGTTACTCGCTTTGAAGCTTTCGATGTACTCTCTACTTTCCTTAGAATTATTTAAGTCGCACACAACTATTGGAATATTCTTCACATCAAATGTAATTGCATATCCAATGATGATTAATTGTAAAACAGGTGCAATAAAAATTAACGGAAGCATTCGAGGATCTCTACGGAGTTGAAGAAATTCTTTTTTGATGAATTCTTTAAGCGTAATCATTTTAATCCTTTGAATTTGAGTAGTAAAGTAGAAATCAAAAACATTCCCACGAGAAAGAAAAGAAGAAAAGTAAACTGTTCCCACAAAACTGAGAAACCAACGCCTTTTAAAATTATCCCTCTCAAGATAACGAGAAAATATTTAGCTGGAATGATGTAACTAATATATTGTAAAATTTCGGGCATACTTCTAATCGGAAAAATAAAATTAGAAAAGACAAGAGTTGGAATAATAGTAGAAAGTATTGATGCAAGAAATGCAACTTGTTGACTATCAGCAAGAACGGAAATAAAAACTCCAAATGCAAGGGATGTCAAAAGAAAAATTATTGTTGCCAGTAGAAGTAAAAATAAATTCCCTTTGATTTGTACATCGAACAAAATATATCCAGTGATTAAAATTAATAACGCAGCAAGAAAAGCAATTAACAATGGTGCAACCAATTTCGCTGTAATTAACTCATACATTCGAATTGGAGAGACAATAAGCTGTTCTATTGTGTTCCTTTCTTTTTCTCTTACAATTGTGAGTGATGTTGCAACAACTGCCATAATCATCATTATAAATCCAATTAAACCAGGAACGAAAAAGTTTGCAGTTTTAAGTTCTGGATTATACCAAATTCTTGGTTCTAAATTTACTTGTGGAAATCTAACTTGAATATTTTTGATGTTGTTCTTTAAAGAAAAGTTATTGATGTAAGAGTTAAGATAACCAATGATATTAGAAGCAATCATTGATTGAGAGCCATCCACTAAGACTTGAACTTCTGTTGGTTTCCTTTTGGTGAAATTTTTCTCAAAATTTTCTGGAATGACAAGAGCGAACTTTGCTTTTCCACGATTTATCAAATCTTCTATTTCTTTGTAATTATCTACATAACCAATGAACTTGAAGTATTGATTGTGTGTAAGTGTCTCCACAAAATCTCTTGAAAATGATGAACCACATTTATCAAGAACAACAAACGGAGCATTTTTAACATCAAGGTTTAGTGCGTATCCAAAAAGTATTAACATGAACGATGGAACAAATAGAAATACAATCAAGCTTCTTCTATCTCTTGTGAATTGAAGAAATTCTTTCTTAATAAAAGGTAATATTCGATTAATACTTTCAGAAATTTTGCTCATGTTAATTTGTTTATGATTTGTTCTTTCTAACTCTTTTCGATTGATTATAAAAAAACTTATTCAAATTTTTAAGCTGAATTATCTTCTTCTATCAGATGAATAAAAACATCTTCCAATGTTGGATGTATTTTTGAAATTGAAATTAGATTGATTGAATTTTTTTGAGCCAATGATTTTAATTCATCAAGCAAGAAAAAATTTTTATCAATTGCAATGTGAAGTGAATTGCCAAAGATTGATACACTTTTACCGAATTTTTCTTTTATTAATGACTCGTAAAGATTGATGTTGTTATCACTTATGACTTCATACAATTCGAATTCAAAATATTTTTTCAAGTTTGAAGGAGTGTCTTGAGCGACAATTTTTCCTGCGTTAATCAATCCAATTTTTTTACAATGTTCAGCTTCATCTAAAAAATGAGTAGTCACAAAAACAGTAATCCCTTCTTCAGAAAGATGATAAATTAATTCCCAAAATTCTCTTCTTGAAATTGGATCAACTCCTGCTGTTGGTTCATCTAAAAAAACAATTTGTGGTTCATGCAGTAATGCACAGCCAAGAGCTAATCTTTGTTTCCAACCAACAGGTAAATCTCTTGTGAGCGTATCCTTGAAATTATTGAGTTTAGAGATTTCGAACGCTCGTTCTTTGGCTAATTTTTTTTGTTGATTTGTGAGTTTATAAGCACCACAGTAAAAATCAATATTTTCTTCGACGGTAAGTTCACCATACAAAGAAAATTTTTGAGACATGTAACCAATGTTTTGTTTTATTTTTTCTTGTTCAGTGAAGATATCGAAACCAGCAACTTTCCCTTCGCCAGATGTGGGATCAAGTATTCCGCATAACATTCTAATTGTGGTAGTTTTACCTGCGCCATTTGCGCCAATAAATCCATAAATTTCTCCTCGCTCAACCTCAATGGAAACTTTATTCACAGAGACAAAATCGCCAAATTTTTTTGTTAAGTCTTTTGTCCAGATTGCAAGAGAATTCATCAATATGTTCCACACAATTTTTTGTATTCTTCTCTTAACAAAATCAAATTGATTTTTGACTCAGTAAGTTTAATTTCAGCTTCAACTTTTTGACGATTTGCATCAAGTAAATCAGTTGAAGTTGCTAATCCTTGATTAAATTTATTTTCAGTGATTCTGAGATTTTCTTTCGTAAAGATTACTTCTTTTTCGAAGAGAACTTTCTTTTGCTTTTCATTTTCAATACGATTTAACAAATCAGATACTTCGATTTCAGATTTTTTTATTAATTGGTTAAGAAGATATTTGTTTTGTTTTATCTGCAATTCAATTTGATTTGCTTTGTTAATTGGTAATAACCAATCCCAAATTGTGAATTGAAAAACAAGGTTGACATCCCAACTATATTTCCATTCATTTTTCACAGGGAAAAATTTTGGGTTTGGTTTAGCATAATCGTAACCAGCATTGAAAAAAATATTTGGATAAAGTGAACCATACATTGATGTTTTAAGATACTCATTTGCTTTAATGATGTTCTTGATTGCCGATATTTCTGGTTTGTTCTCAGTAGAAAATGATTGAGGAAAATCTTCTTTTAGTTTTTCTTCAATGTTGAATGAAGGAATAATTTTTTTCTGCAAGTCTAAATTTAAAATTAAACATAGAGCATTATTCAAACTGTTGATTAAATTTTGTTGTTCGAAAAATTTTACTTTAGCTTGATTTAATGCTATATCAATTTTTAAGACATCGTTTTCTTGTACTAAACCATTCTCAAAAAACTTTTCCACATTTTTCTTCTGTTCTTCAAGATATTGAATGTTAGCTTCAATTAAACTCAGAGATTTGTATGCAAGAAATAATTTGAGGTAAAGTTCTTTTGCTTTGAAAATTGTTTCGTTGGTAATTTGTTTTAATTCATCGTCACTTGCCTGAACAAATTTTTTCTGAGCTTTAATTGAATTTACTTGTCTTAAACCTGTAAAGAGAGGAAATTCGACACTTAATCTTGTGAAATATTGTTCCTCCACTGGTTCGTAAACTCTTAAACTCGGTGAACCAGGTACAAATGGAAGTTGAATTATAAAAGGCTCGATTTCACTCAACCGTGAGTATCTTCCAGAAAATTTTAATTGTGGTAAAGTAGAATAAAAAATTTCATCTTCTTTCAACTTCGATTGATTAAGCTTCTCTCGGTAGTATTTGATTGTAAGATTATTTTCTAAAACCAAAGAAATTAATTCATCATAACTTAAAGAAAGTTCTTGACCAAAAAGAAAATTCACTACAAATAAAAAAGCAAGAACAAGTTTAGACTTCATTCGTTTCCTCCTTTCTTAGGAGATAAATGAAAACATTTTCGACTGACGGAATTTTTTGTTTCAAATCAACTATTTCAACTCCATTCGATAAAAGAAAATTTGAGAAAACATTTACCTCTTCGTTACTAATTATATTAATGTTATCTCCAAACATCTGAACTTCAATGTGAGGGAAATATTCTTTGATCAATTTGAATGCTTTTCGCACTGGTGAACAAATTATTTCATACACTTTTTCTTTGATTAGATTTTTTAAGTTCTTTGGTTCGTCTACAATCATTAATCTTCCAGAATTCATAATTGCAATTCGTTCGCATCGTTCAGTTTCTTCTAAGTATGGAGTTGAGATTATAATTGTAATTCCTTGCTTTTGAAGTTCAGCGAGAATTGACCAGAAATCTCTTCGTGAAACGGGATCAACACCATTGGTTGGTTCATCTAAAAATAAAATATCAGGTTCATGTATTAACGCACACGCAAGAGCAGTTTTTTGCTTCATACCACCAGAAAGTTTATCAACAAGTCTTTTTCTGAAATTGATTAATCGAGTGAATTCAAGAAGTTCGTCTCTTCTTTTATCAAAATTTTTTACTCCATGGATCCTTGCAAAAAATTCAATGTTCTCATCAATGGTAAGGTCACCGTAAAGAGAAAATCGTTGCGAAAGGTATCCAATCCTTCGGTTAATTTCACTTCTATGTTTATCGGCATCAAGATTAAATAAAAAGATTTCTCCACTACTTTTTTCTTCAACGCCACAAAGAATTCTAATTAATGTAGTTTTGCCTGCGCCATCTGGTCCAACAAGTCCAAACAATTCTCCTTTTCTTACGCTAAAGGAAATTTCTCTTAAAGCTTCTATGTTCTCAAATTTTTTACTTATGTTTTTTAATTCGACTATTACTTCGTTGTCTTTCACAATCGTACTCACAACTTATGTTGAAGAAATCACAATTGATTAAGATTTAAAATTACATCGCACAACATTCCGTCTTTGAGCAAGTGGTTTTTGTTCGGAATTTTTACTTTTACTGCATAAACCAACTTTACTCTTTCTTCTTTTGTTTGAATATTTTTTGGTGTGAATTCTGCTTCATTTGAGATGAAGACAATTTCACCAGTAAAGACTTTGTCGGGGAATGCATCTACTTTTACTTCAACTTTTTGTCCAAGCTGAATTTTACCAAGATTATTTTCGCTTATATAAATTTTAACATAAACCTCATCGAGATTTACAATTTTTGTAATTAATGAACCAGGGGTTAAGAGTTCACCTTCGTTAAAATTGATTAAAGATACATAACCATTTGAAGGAGAGACTATAACAGCATCATCAAGTTTTTTCTTGAGCAAATCAACCTGAGCTTTTGCTGCTTCTGCTGCAGAACGATAAGCTTCTATTTCTGAACTCAGTGGTCCTCTTTCAGCTTTTTGAAGATTCTCTTTTGCAGATTTCAATTGAGCTTCCGCAACTTCATATCTAAGTTTTGCATCATCATAATTTTTTTGCGAAACACTCTGATTCTCAAATAGATTTTTTATTCTTTCAAAATCTTTTTTTGCATTATCAAAATTTACTTGAGCTTGTCGAACCATTTCTCTTAGCTGAGCAATATCTTCTTTTCTAACACCTTGAGCAATTGTCTGATATTTAGCAAGAGCTGAATTATAATTTGCAACAGCTTGATTGTATTGAAGCAAAATTTCTTTTGTATCAATGATGAAAAGAGTATCGTTTTTGTGAACAAATTCTCCTTCTTTGCAAAGAATTTTTTGTAGGTCACCAGTTATCTTTGCTCTAATCTCGATGTTAGTCGCTTGTATCGAACCAGAAGTTTCAAGTTTAAATTCCTTTGAATTTTTGCAACTAAATATGAGTGAGGATAAAACTAAAATTAGAATATTCAACTTCTTCATTGATTATTTCCTCGTTTTTGTCTTTTATAAATTTTTCTTCCTTGATCTGTTAAAATTCCATTGAGTAGAATGTCAAATGTTTTTTTGATTGCTTCGTCACTTGAAATTGGAGTGGACATTAAAAACTCTGGTACAAGAATATTTCTAACAGCTCCGTAAAATACTCTAAATACAATTTCAGGATTAATCTCTTCAAAAAGATTTTCTTTTTTTCCGTTTTCAATAGTTTGATAGACAATCTTTTCTAAATTTTCTTTTCTGAACTTTTCAAAGTAATTCCACAACTTCGGTTTATGATTTTTTATATCGTTAATGTACTTCAGATTCATTTGTCTCATATTATGTTGAATTAGATTTAGCACATCAATTAGTTTTTGAATCGAATTTTTATCTGATTTCATTATTTCAATGATTGTATCTGTAGTTTTCGCAATGAAATCTTTTACCACATGATTTAGTAATTCATCTTTTGATTTGAAGTGCGAATAAATAGTTTTTTTGCTAATGTGATATTCTCTTGCAATTTCATCAATTGAAGTTTTGACAAATCCTTCTGTGAAAAATTTGTGGCGGGCAATCTCGATAATTCTCTCTCGAGTTACTGAATTATTCGATTTTTTCATAGGAAACTCTTTTAGTTTTTATCGTTTCCAAATTAATTAAAAAACAAATAAACAACAATAAGTTTATTCTTAGCTTTACTGATGAATATTCTTAAAAAATTTTTGAATAACATTGATGTATCAACTATCAATCTATGTGAGTTTAATTTGAAGATTTATTGATTAATTTATAATTGATTTTTTCAATGCCAGCATTATCCTGACCCGTTCATGTGATTATAATTTGTTTGAAAAACGCTTCTGTTATAACATCTTAAAAACCTGAGACACAATTTGCTTCCAAATTTAGATTTGGAATATTCGAATGAATGTAAGAATAACAATTGATTTTGATTGAGTTGAATTCGCTAATTCTTTATGTACTTAGTTTTTACTTTTCCAAGAAAATGATTAAAAGTATTTTGTTCACAGACCCATTGCTTTTGATGATTTTTCTTCACGAAAATTTAATCTTTTATAAACACATGGTTTAATTTTTAATGTGAATTTA
>JAOAHM010000009.1 GCA_026415235.1 Ignavibacteria bacterium
AAAGAAGCATGCAATCCAAGCATACCTTTAAAATCATTGCCAGAGGATTGAATGAATTCAAAATTTTCTTCAATGCCTTTTTGAGAAAGTTCCACACCATTTCGATCAGTTGTTTCGAAACAGATTGTTCCTCTCAAATTGAATGATGAAAGGGTATCAGCAATGGTTTTTAAACTTCCTTTTGAAAAATTAGGAGATGAGTGATGGTCAAAAATGTAAGTTGTTCCATCTTGAATTGATTCAAGTGCAGCCATCATTGCAGAAGCACGAACCATATCTTCATCAAGAACAAAATCGAGTTTCCACCATAAATTTTTCAAGATTTTATGAAAATTATCTGTAGAACCTTTAACATTTAGCCCTTTTGCAAGTCTTGAATAAATATGTTCATGGAAATTAATCATTGGTATGGTTGCTACAGAACCTTTTGCATCATACTCAAATTCATTCTTTGAAACTTGTTCATCTAAATTGATAAACTCAGTAAAATCTTTTGAAATTATTTCTTGAATTTTACCATTCTCAATTTTCAAATCACAAAAGATTGGATTGATTTGATTATCTGAGATTTGGATGAGATAAATATTTCTAATTAAAAGTTCATCTTTCATATTTTTTTCCAGTTTATTTTGAACAAAATTTAATTCGTTTACTAAAAATTCTTCCTATTGATTATGTGACAATAATTCAAAAATAAATTCCAAAGGGCTTGAACAAATTTTTTGCATGTCAATCAGAAAGAACTTTTTTATTAAACTCTTCTATGTAATTATCCCAAAGTTCGATAGTTGAATATCTTTCATGCCAATAATTTTCATCATACCATTGAGCATTTAATTCATCAACAGATTTACCTTGCTGTTCAACCCATGTGAAGTATTTCAAATTGTGAATGGTCTTTCTGTCATAGTAATTCAATTCTTTCATATAATTTATTGACTGATTTTTTACACAAACATTCCAATCAATTTCAGCTTGTGAAGTTGAATATTTTCCAAAGGATTCATTCATTTCTTTTAATCTTGAGCGATACATTTCAACCGAATCGGTGAATACGGTAAAAATTATATCATTTTCATTCATCTCAAACCACTTTGCAAGTTTTATAGAACTTAGAACATTGCTAATTGAAGAAATTCCGAGCCACGAAAGTTTGTTCAAAGTTTCGTCATCAATTCCAAGAGTAGATAGAAATTTCAATCCGTTTTCTTCGTTGAAGAGTCTTAGAATTCGTAATGGATGTTCGTCATCAATAGCAGTAACAACATCAGTATTTTTTACATTGTGAATCCAGGGAATGTGTTTATCACCAATACCTTCAATTCTATGGGCGCCGTAACCATTCATTAATAAAGTAGGACATTGAAGTGCCTCGGATGCAACAATTTTTATTTGTGGAAATTTTTCTTTCAAGTAATCACCTGCACCAATTGTTCCTGCTGAGCCAGTGGCGCTAACAAAACCACTAAATCTTGTTTTTTCTGATTTAAGCTTGTTGAATACTTTTTCAATTGCATATCCTGTTACATAATAATGAAAACACGAATTTCCGAATTGTTCAAATTGATTGAAGATAAAATACTCATCACTCTGTTTTTCAAGCTCATGACATTTATCATAAATTTCTTTGACATTACTTTCACAACCAGGAGTTGCATAAATTTCAGAACCTAAATTGCGGAGCCATTCGAATCGTTCTTGACTCATTTCCTCTGGTAAAATTGCAACTGAGTGAACTGATAACAAAGCTGAATTGAAAGCACCACCACGACAGTAATTCCCAGTTGAAGGCCAGACAGCTTTGTGATATTCGGGATTGAATTTACCAGTTACGAGATAAGGAACAAGAACTCCGTAAGTAGCTCCAACTTTATGAGCGCCAGTAGGAAAGAATTTTCCAACAAGACCAATTATTCTTGCTTTTATTCCAGTAATTTCTCGTGGAATTTCCAAAAAATTAACTTCGCCAATTCCACCATTTGTTAGATTATTCTGCCAATTTATTCTAAATAAGTTTAACGGATGGACCTCGTTAATTCCAATTGATTTTAATTTTTCTTTTATTTCTGATGGGATTTTTTCAGGTTCTCTTAATTCACTGAACTTAGGAAGGATAATGTTTTTTTCTTTACATCTTTTGATTGTTTTTTGAAGGAAAGAATGATTCTCGATTTTCCATTTCCAATATGACATTTTGACCTCTCATAATCTTAGTTGTTTTGTTCAAAATTAAGTTTTTAGTCTGAATTTTCACTCTCGAAAGGTAAATAAAAATTCTCTCTTTTCTTTAACAAAAGGAAAATAGAAAAGAAGGAATGGAATTAATCCAAAATTTCTAATTAAAAAAATTGAAGTTTGTAAAGATGAAGTGATTACAATTGATTGAGATAAATGGATTAATTCACACCAAAACTGTTATTCAATTTTAACAATTGAAGATGCATGGAAATAATCGTGATGCAAGTGTCCTCGAAGTACTATAATTTCTGCATCGTGAAAACCTTCGGGAATATCAGCTGGTCCTTGAACCTTGTAGATTTTGTTATTTTTATCTTTGATATAGAATACCGAAACATTTTGAGCAGCATCAATTTGAATAGGTTTATCTTTTGCTAAGTAAACTCTAACATCAACATTTTTATTATCATCTGGATTAAGCTTTGTCATATCGAAAATTTCTTTTGATTCAGCAATGAATAAAACATAAACAACATAAATTACAAATAAAATAAAAATGGCTACTACTGGCTTAGTAAATTTCATATCAAATCTCCTTTTTCTTAATAAATTTTATGTGATTAATTATTGTGTGCAAGAATTCGAAGTTTATAGATAAGATGCATCGCTTTATGAAATAATGAGCGATGCACCTTATCTAAATTTTTCAGAATGAAAACTATTTAATCAAATTTCCATCACTATCAACGAAATGTATTTCGCCGTAATTTAGCTCACGAATACCATTTTCAATTTTAGAACGATCGCCTACTACTACCCAAACTAATCTATCGGGTTTAATTACTTTGTTAGTTGCTTTTCTTACATCATCAAGACTTAACGACTTTAATTTGTTTGGATAATTTTTGTAGTAATCATCTGGTAAGTCGTACTTAACCATAGTAACAATAGAACCAAGGACTGCTCTCATGGTTTCCCAACTTCCAGGTAAAGAAAGAATTTCATTTTGTTTGTTTTTGTTGAGCTCTTCTTCGGTTGGTGGTTTTGATGAAACCATTTGTTCAAGTTCTTTCTTGATTTCTATCATTGATTCTTTGGTTTTATCGGTTTGAACTGAAGCATAAACTACAAATGGTCTTTGACCTCGAGCGCCCATCAAAAAGGACGAAGCACCATAAGACCAATGTTTGTCTTCTCTTAAATTCATGTTAATTCTTGATGTGAAGGCACCACCAAAAATTGTATTCATCATCTCGATTGCTAAATCGTCTGGATCGTTGCTTGGTGGAGCAATGTGACCAGCAAAAATTAGTGATTGAAGTGAACCAGGTCGGTCTAAGATATAAACTAAAGAGCTTTCTTTATGATTTACTTCGCTAATGTTTTTAACAGGAACAGTGCCTGGTTTCCAATTCTCAAAAAGTTTTTCAAGTTTTGGTAAAATTTCTTGTAATGTGATATCACCTACAATAACAAGTGTTGCGTTATTTGGTTTGAACCAAGTTTGATGATATTTAATCAAATCTTCTCGTGTAATTTTTTTGACAGACTCTTCAGTTCCGGAGCCAGTCATAGGATTACCATAAGCATGACCCTCACCATATAAAATTTTTGGCAATACACGAAGCGCCATGGAAGTTGGAGTTACCTTTTCTCTTTGAATTGCTGCAATTGTCTGAGTTTTTAAACGATTGAAATCTTCTTCAGGAAAAGATGGATTTAAGATGACATCGGCAAAAATTTCGAGACTTTCATCTAATTTATTCTTTAAAGCTGAAAGTGAAACATAGGAAACATCTAAATCACTTCCACTTCCAAGTGATGCCCCAAGTAATGAAAGTTCTTCGCTAATTTGTAGTGCTGTTCTTTTCTTTGTTCCTTCATCAATCATCTCCATTGCGAGTTTGCTTGTACCAGGTAAAGTAAATTGATCTGATGCGTATCCAGCATCAACAACTAAATTAAAGTTAACCACAGGAATTGAATGCCTTTCTGCAAGAATTATTTTCAATCCATTTTTAAGTTGAGCTTTTTGTAAATCGGGGAAATTAATTTCTGGTGCTGGTCCTTGTTCTGGTAATTTTGACCTATCAACATCACTTTTGATTGTTTTAAGTTCAGGATACGGATGAACTTCTAAAACGTATACTCCATCACTTAACCAAGCGTTTGCAACATCTTTAAGATTTTTTGTAGTTGCATTTCGAACCCAATTCAAAACTTGTTTATAATAATCCGGACTTCCACCATAAACTTCATTCTGTGCAAGGATATCACTCTTTCCGCCAAATCCACCAATTCTTTCAATTCCTCTAATGAAACTTGCTTCATATTCAGTTTTAACTCTTTCCAGTTCTTTTTCAGTTGGACCTTCTTTCAAGAATTTATTCAATTCATCATCAAGTGAAGCTTCGACTTTTTTCAAATCTACTCCGGGCTTGGCTGTTGCAACAATCATGAATTGACTTCCAATTTCACCAGGTGAGGCATAGACCTGAATGCTTGTGCAAATTTGTTCATCATAGACTAATCTTTTATACAATCTTGATGTTTTTCCACTTCCCAAAACATCGCTTACTAAATCTAAATATGTTAATTCTTCAGTACCCCATTGTGGAATATTCCAAACTTTATAAATTCTTGCTTGAGGAACTCGATCCTCCATGACTTGTCGTTTTGTGCCAGTCATCTTTGCAATCCAAGCTTCATGTTTAGCAATTGGAGGACCTGGAGGAATATCGCCAAAATATTTTTTTACTTTTTCATAAACTTCTTGAGTGTTCACATCACCAGCGATAACAAGTACAGCATTGTTTGGACCATAATAAGTTTTGAACCATTCATGCACATCTTCAAGTGTTGCTGCGTTCAAATCTTCCATTGAGCCAATAACAGTCCAAGAATATGGATGACCAACAGGATAAGTTCCTTTTGCAATTAACTCCCAAACTTTTCCATAAGGCTGATTCTCACTTTGTCTTTTTTCGTTTTGAACTACGCCTCGTTGTTCATCAAGTTTAGCTTGAGTAACTGCGCCAAGTAAATGACCCATTCGATCTGATTCCATCCAGAGAGCGATGTCAAGTGCGGAAGTCGGAACATTTTGAAAATAATTTGTTCTATCTTCGTTGGTGGTTCCATTTAAATCAGTTGCGCCAATTCTTTCCATTGCTTGAAAATAATCATCATCAAAATTCTCACTACCATTAAACATCAAATGTTCGAAAAGATGTGCGAAACCAGTCTTACCAGGTTTTTCGTTTTTTGAACCGACATGATACCAAACATTTACAGCAACAATTGGTGCTTTATGGTCTTCGTGAACAATTAGAGTTAAACCATTATCTAAAACAAATTTTGTGTATGGAATGTCAATGTTGAGTTGCATTTCTTTACCTTTCTTTTGTCCATACATATTTGTGATCAAAGTTAGAGACAAAATTACAAAGAGAATGTTTTTTATTCGTTCCATTTTTTTAGTCCCTGATTTTTGTTGTTGAAGTTTCTGAAAATCTGAAAAATTTTATTCTAAGTCTGAAACTGAGTCGGCTCCTTCAGGCATTGGAAGATAAAATCGGACGGACCTAACAGTTCCATCTTTCTTCAAGACTCTCTCTACTCTTTTCTTGATTAAAACGCTGTGTTCGATATGTACATCATCTTCTACAATTGTTCCAAAAAGATAGCTTGTTCCTTTTATCAATACATTCTTACCAATTCTTAATGGAAATTCATCACTACCGGTCATATTCACGCTTGACTCGATTCTTGAATTTTCACCAATAACAATATTTCCTTTGATAATATCTCCCCAAAGAATTTCAACATTATCACCAATAATAAATTTCTGATGAGGAAAAGTTGAAAGCAAAGCATTCTCCCAAATTTTAACATTCTTACCAAAGATTACATTACCATCAACAAAAACATTTTTCTTCAATTCCACTCCGTAATTTAACTTAACATTTTTGCCTATGTGAACACCCTTACCAATTTTTATATCCAATGGAATTCCAGCTTTATCCATTTCAAGAATTTGTTCAATAACTTCATCGGCAATGAAGAAATCGTCTGGATCATCAATTTCAATTACATCTTTTAATTTATTATAAGCTTTTTGTCTTGCAATTGCCTCCATTTCTTTAAGAACACTTTTCACATTGAATCCAAGAACAACGCTTTGATCGTCGGGTGAGACAGCTTTCACTTTCAATCCATTTTTGTTGAAAATAGAAATTAAATCGGTAATGTATATTTCACCTTGTACATTATCACTTGTAATTTCATAAATATGTTTATTCAATGGTTCGAATTTAACAGCATACACACCCGCATTGAATTCAGGAATTTTTAATAATTCTTCTTTAGTGAATGAATATGTTTTGCCATTATAATTTACTTCATAAGGTTTAGTATCGCTTAGATTTAAAATGTCTTTTTGTTCTAAAATCTCAATTACACTTCCAAAATCATCACCAGATGGATTTCCAAATTTGTCTTTCTCAGGAACACGGATAATTCTACCATAATAATTTTGTCTGTAATCACCTTCATAAATACCTGTCATGACCAACATATCGCAATTAAGTCTATGAAAATCTTCACGGAATTTTTTAACAGTTTCTTTGTTAAGTAATCCCATATCACCTGGAAAGATGTAAACATCACCATTGAATTTGATTTGTTTCAGTGGTTCCATTCCCACACGGACAGCATCACCAGTTCCATTTTGAAATTCCTGAAAAGCAAAAGTAGTTTGATTTTGTTTACCAATGGTTTTAATAACATCTTCTGCTTTGATACCAACAACCATGACAATATTTGCATTTTCAAGTCCTAATGCAGCAGCTTTATGGACACGCAAAGCGGTTGGTTCACCCCAAATTTTGTGAAGCATTTTAGATACATTTGATTTAATTCGCTTGCCATGTCCAGCAGCTAAAATGATGGCAGCTTCGTTAGAATTTTGATTTAGGTCGGCGCTGTATTCTTTGATAATGTTCTGAATATTTTCCACAGTTTCACCTTTTTTGTTTAAGATTTTTTCAAATATATAAAGTTAAGTTGATGTTAAGAATAATAAGAAATGAGCTAATTGAAATTTGAATTCTGAAAATTATTCTTGGTTTATTCAATTTTTTACAAAATTATTTCGCAAAAATTATTGATCAAGATTGATCTTTGATGATTGCAGTTTAGACATTTTATGATTGGCTAATTACAATTTTTTGTTGGTATAATAAATCAAACTCAATCAATTAATTTTTTATTTAAGGTAAAATTTTCAATAATTTTTTGAAAAATAATTTGTATTACGCTTAAATTTGAACAATTATGATAAGAATTAAAGACCTACACAAATCTTTCGGCGAACAAAAAGTATTAAACGGGATTAACTTAGAAATTAATGATGGCGAAACAATTGCAATAATTGGTCGAAGTGGTTGTGGCAAAAGTGTTTTGATTAAACATATTATTGGATTGCTTAAACCCGACAAAGGATACATTGAAGTTGATGGAAAAATTGTTAACGAGCTTGATGAAGATGAACTTTATGAGTTAAGAAAAAATTTTGGTTTCCTTTTTCAAGGTGCAGCGTTGTTCGACTCGCTTACTGTAGAGGAAAATGTTGGTCTTGCATTGATAGAAAATACTCGAATGAAAAGAGATGAAATAAGGAAAATTGTTAACGAAAAACTTTCTCTTGTAAATCTTGATGGAATTAATGACAAAAAACCAGCCGAGCTTAGCGGTGGAATGAAAAAAAGAGTTGGATTGGCAAGGGCACTCGTAACAAATCCAAAGTATATTTTATATGACGAGCCCACTACTGGACTTGACCCCATCTCGTCGGATACAATTGATCAATTAATTTATGACCTATCGAAGAAATTGAAAGTTACTTCAATTGTTGTTACTCACGATATGGTGAGTGTTCGTAAAGTTGCAGATCGTGTTGCAATGATTCACGATGGTAAAATTTATTTCGACGGAACATTTGATGACTTTGTTAACTCTGATGATCAGGTTATACAAGATTTTATTAAACGAACAGGTTATTGATGAGTTCAATCAAAAAGAAATTTGTTTGTCAAACTTGTGGATATGAATCAATTCAATGGCTTGGTAAATGTCCTTCCTGTGGAAATTGGAATACTTTTTCAGAAGAGATTGAAAAAAAATTAAAAAACAAATCTACCTCAACAAAACAAAGTTCAACTAATCTTTTTAGAATTGACGAAAAGTTTGAAGTAATATCATCTCGACTTAAAACAGGAATTTCAGAGTTTGATAGAGTTCTTGGTGGTGGACTTATTAGAGGGAGCGTTGTTTTAATTGCAGGTGACCCAGGAATTGGTAAATCAACTCTTGTACTTCAAGCGGTTTCAAATCTAATAGAAAAAGTTATTTATGTAACAGGTGAAGAATCATTTGAACAAATAAATTTGCGAGCATCTCGATTAAAAATTAAAAAAGAAAATTTATTCATTCTCCCAGAAACTAATCTCACTCTTATCTTAGAATTACTTGATAAAGAAACACCAGAACTCGTAGTGATTGACTCCATTCAAACTATTTATCACGATGAATTAGATGGTTCACCTGGAACTATTGGACAAATTCGTGAATGCACAACAGCATTGATGGAATTTGCTAAGAAGAGAAACATACCAATTATCATTATTGGTCACATTACGAAAGATGGTTTGATTGCTGGACCAAAAGCACTCGAACATATTGTTGATGCGGTAATTCAATTTTCTGGTGAGAAAAATTATTCGTTTAGAATTCTTCGTGCTGTTAAGAATAGATTTGGTTCTACAAACGAGATTGGAATTTTTGAAATGCACGAAGACGGTTTAAGAGAAGTTGAAAATCCATCGCAAGTCTTTTTATCTGAAAGAGAGTATGGAGCGTCTGGATCTGTTGTAACTTCAATCATCGAAGGTACACGACCAATATTAGTTGAAGTGCAAGCACTTGTTACTCCTTCTGGTTATGGAATGGCTCAGCGAGTTACAACTGGCTTTGATTCAAGAAGACTTTCGATTTTACTTGCAGTAATTGAGAAAAGATTGAGTTTCAAACTAAGTCAATTGAATGTTTTTTTGAATATTGCTGGTGGAGTTGAAATTGACGAACCTGCTGCAGATTTAGCTGTATGTTCTTCAATCATTTCAAGCATTAAAGATATTCCAGCTGATTCACTTACTTGTGTTGTTGGAGAAGTTGGCCTTGGTGGAGAAATAAGAAGTATTAGTCATCTTGAGAAAAGAATTCAAGAGGCACAGAAACTTGGTTTCAAAAAAATTATTGTTCCATCACAAAAGATAAATTTGAAGCAAGATGAATTATCAATTCAAGTTGTGCAGATAAAAACTTTGAAAGATGCAATTAAAGAAATCTTAGAATAATCTCATCCAAAAACAAAAAGGAGAGAAATATGGAAATAAATAAAACTACAAGTGGGCTTCCCGAAAATGCTTATCGAGAGCTGAAGGAAGGCGAAGAATACATTCCAATTCTCAACCCAAATCAGGTTTATCCTGAGGTTACACCATATTCAGTAATGTTAGGTCTTCTAATGGCAATCTTATTTTCAGCTGCTGCTGCATATTCGGGATTAAAAATTGGTCAAGTGATGGAAGCTGCAATTCCAATTTCGATATTGGCAGTTGGAATTTCTTCGTTGCTTAAAGTGAAAAATTCACTTGGACAGAATGTAATTATTCAATCAATTGGAGCAAGTTCGGGAGTTATAGTTGCTGGTGCAATCTTTACAATACCTGCACTATACATTTTAAATTTGCCAGTTAATTTTTATCAAATCTTTTTAGCTTCATTGTTCGGAGGATTTCTTGGCATTCTGTTTTTGATTCCTTTCAGAAAATATTTTGTAAAAGAAATGCATGGGAAGTTTCCATTTCCAGAAGCAACTGCTACAACAGAAATTTTAGTTGCTGGAGAAAAAGGTGGAAAGCAAGCATCCGTTCTTGCTGTAAGTGGATTAATTGGAGGATTATTTGATTTTATAATTACAACTTTTGGATGGTGGAGTGAGGTCATCTCCACAAGAATTTTTCACTTTGGAGAAATTTTAGCTGATAAATTTAAACTCGTTTTCAAAGTAAATGCTTTAACAATGGTCTTGGGTTTAGGATATATTGTGGGTTTGAAATATGCAATTATAATTTGTGCTGGTTCATTCTTATCATGGTTTGTTTTAATACCAATGTTCTATGAAATTGGTCAACACCTTACGACTCCACTTGGTGCAACTGCAACAAAATTAATTTCCGCAATGAGTGCAGAGGAAATTTTTAGAAATTATGTGAGACATATCGGAATTGGTGGTATCGCAATGGCTGGTATTATTGGAGTTATTCGTTCTTCTAAGATTATTAAGAATGCAGTTACACTTGCTTATAATGAAATATTTCATAAAAAAGCTGATTCTCAAAATTCTACATTAAGAACACAATTAGACATTAAGATGTCTTTTAATGTTATGTTAATTCTTTTGACTGCTTTGTTAATTTTTGTATTCTTTTATGGTGGAGTTACTTTCAATCTTTATCATGCGATTGTTGGATTGTTAATTGTATTGGTTATTTCTTTTCTGTTCACAACTGTTGCAGCAACTGCAATAGCAATTGTTGGAACCAATCCAGTGAGTGGTATGACGCTTATGACATTAATTTTATCTTCGTTTATTTTAGTTCAAGTAGGTTTAACAGGCGAATCGGGAATGTTAAGTGCAATGATAATTGGTGGAGTGGTTTGTACTGCTCTATCAATGGCTGGTGGATTTATCACCGATTTGAAGATTGGATATTGGATTGGAACAACTCCAAAAAATCAAGAGACATTTAAGTTTTTAGGTACACTTGTTTCAGCTGCGACAGTTGGTGTTGTAATAATCATTTTAAATCAAACTTATGGATTTGTCGGTGAAGGTGCTTTAGTTGCTCCACAAGCAAATGCAATGGCTGCAGTTATTAAACCACTTATGTCAAACATTCCTGCACCATGGATGCTTTACTTTATTGGGGCAGTTATTGCACTTCTTGTTACATGGTTAAAAATTTCTCCTCTTGCTTTTGCTCTTGGAATGTATATTCCACTTGAACTAAATACTCCACTCTTAATTGGTGGATTGATTGCTCATTGGGCAAAGACAAGGTCAAACAATGAGAAATTGAACAATGCAAGATTTTCAAGAGGCACTTTAGTTGCAAGTGGATTTATTGCAGGTGGAGCTTTGTTCGGTGTTCTGAGTGCTTTGTTAAGATTTGCTGGTTTCAATTGGTTTAATGCCGAGTGGGCTGAAAGCAAATCAGCTGAAATTCTTGGTATGGTAATGTTAGCACTTGTAATTTTATATATGATGTGGGAAACAATGAGAGCAAAAGAAGAAGATTAATTATTAGAATTTCTACAAATCAAAAAAGCCACAAGTAGAACGCTTGTGGCTTTTTTGTTTTCTCTTTATGACTTTGAAAATATCAAGATTGCATTATGAAATTAATCAAATTTTCTATACCACCCTTATGTGCAATTCTTTCAATTGTTCGGGACTTACTGGAGATGGTGCATTGTCCATTAGTGAAATTCCATTTGATGTTTTCGGGAATGCAATCACATCTCTAATAGATTTCTCTCCAGCGAATAACATTACCATTCTATCAAAACCAAATGCAATTCCGCCATGTGGTGGTGCACCATATTTGAAAGCATTCAATAAGAAACCAAATTTTTCTTCTGCTTCTTCTTTTGAAATTCCCAATGCCTCAAACATCTTTGATTGAACTTCTGGTGTATTTATTCGAATACTTCCACCAGCAATTTCGTTACCATTTAAAACTAAATCATACGCTTTTGCTTTAACTTTTAGTGGTTCAGTTAACATTAATTCAACATCTTCATCTTTTGGTGAAGTGAAAGGATGATGCATTGCAACAAGTCTTTTTTCTTCTTCGCTATATTCAAAGAGTGGAAAGTCTGTAACCCATAAAATTTTTGGTTCTGAATTTTCTTTAATTAATTCCATTCTCTTTGCCATTTCCAATCTTAATGCACCCATAACAGATAAGGCTTTTTTCCATTCACCAGCTTGAATGAAAATTAAGTCACCAACTTCTGCTCTCATCTTTTCTTTAAGATTTTCCTGCTCTTTTTCTGAGAAAAATTTAAGTGTAGGTGATTCAAGTCCATTCTCATTTACTCTAATCCATATTAATCCGCCAGAGCCAAGCTTTTTGACAAAATCTGTTAACACATCAATTTGATTTCGAGTGTAATTTCCACAACCTTTTGCATTGAGACCAGAAACTATTCCACCTTTTTTAATTGCATCAGCAAATAATCGGAATTCACTTTCAGCAAAAACAGAATTGAGATTAACCAATTGCAAATCAAATCTTAAATCAGGTTTATCTGAGCCGTAAAGTTCCATTGCATCTTTATAACTCAATCTCGGAAATGGAGTAGAAATTTCAACATTAAGTGCTTCTTTGTAAAGTCGTTTCATTAATCCTTCAACAATTTGAAAAACATCTTCTTCATCTACGAAAGACATTTCAACATCAATTTGAGTGAATTCATATTGTCTGTCAGCTCTTAAATCTTCATCACGAAAACATCTTACTATTTGAAAATATCTATCAAAGCCAGCGACCATTAAAATTTGTTTATAAGTTTGAGGTGATTGAGGCAAAGCATAAAAATGTCCTTTGTGTAAACGACTTGGAACAAGAAAATCCCTTGCACCTTCTGGAGTTGATTTCATCAAGAAAGGAGTCTCAATCTCAAGAAAATTATTTTCATCGAAATATTTTCTTGTAATTTGATACATTTTGTGACGAAGTATTAAATTCCGTTGCATTGGTTTTCGTCGTAAATCCAAATAACGATATCGTAAACGGATTTCTTCACTTGTATCAATTTTATCTTCGATTGGGAATGGGGGAGTTTGTGCTTTGTTCAATACTTGAACTTCATCAATCATTACATCAATTAAACCTGTTTCGAGATTTGGATTTTCAGTTCCTTCTGGTCGTCTTCTAACTTTACCTGTAACGGATAAAACCCATTCACTCCGAATATCTTTCGCATCTTCGTGTGCTTTCGAATTGTAGTTAGGTTCAAAAACAATTTGAGTAATTCCATAACGATCTCGTAAGTCAATAAAAATTACACCACCTAAATCTCGTCTGCTATCAACCCAACCATTAAGTGTAACAGTTTCACCAATATGAGTTTCTCGCAATTCTCCACATGTATGTGTTCGCTTTTTGAATTTCATTTCACAACCTTTGTTTGTTAAACATAATACAAGTCGAATAAGAAGATTTTAAGTAATAACTAATTGAAATTAAAGCTAAAAAAAAGCAATTCCATTTGCAAACTTCTTGTTTATAAGAACTTCGTGAGATGAAAAATAAATTTCACAATTATATTACTTTATGTAAACAAAGAAATGAAATTGAAATTTATAATTAATGAGCACTTTTTAGATTTTCAACATGCAAAGATGAAATTAAAAAGGTTAATCGAAAATTTATTTTCTTATAATTTGAAAAAATTTTTTTATACATCTTGTTGTTTTGTTCATGTGAGTATTTTATGAGTTTCAAATCCAATATGATTGATTAATTTTTGTCTAATCGAATGTTTGAAAATGAAAGTTAATTTTAATTATAGTGAAATCGTTTGTGGAGTTTCATAATTTAATTTAGTGATTTATCTTGAGAGTAATGAAAGTCAAATTAACCACAGCATTTTTAATCTTAATAACAATAAAAATTTTTTCGCAGGATATAGAACACCACTATTCTAATTCTTTGTTCGAGATTAACTTAAATCTTAATTACAATACAAGTGCAAAGGTTTATTTAAATCCAAAATCTGCAGACCCTGATATTCGTAATCTCTATTATACCTTTGATGGATTTTTAAGTTATGCGTTTGAGATTAAATCGAATGTCTGGAATAATTCTATTTATGTAGGTTTAGGTTCAGAATATCTTAAGACATCGAGCATTGTTCCTTGGGTTCGTGGGCTTGTAAACAACTTGCCAAGAACACTTCAAGTTGAAGAAGGATTTCAAGTTTATCCAGTTGAATTGGTAACTTACTATATATTTCCATTCAGTAACGATTGGTATCGAGCATATATGGGAGCTGGTTTTGGGATATATTATGCTAAATATTTTAGAAAGATTTTTGATTTAGTTTCGGTTAGCAAATTATCTCGATTAGATTATGGTATTTTAGTTAATGCTGGAATAAATGTTTCGTTGATTGATAATCTATCAGTAAAGTTTGAAATGCGTTTTCGTGATCCTGAGTTCGAATTCAAAAACGAATTCCCGAAAACTGAAACAATCGTGAATGGTAACCGAATTCAACTTTTTGAAAAAACTTTCTATACAAAAATTAACCTTGATGGACTAAACCTCATTTTAGGTTTGAACTACAGATTTTAAGATATTTGTAAAGGATTTTTTTACTTCATCTCATTTAATTCACAAAAGTTCTCCTTGAATTTTTAAAAAATATTTTTAGAAACTTGAATAAAGATTTTAAGAGTTATTGAAATGCAAGAATTATGGAATGAAAGATTTTCTTCTGAAGAATATGTCTATGGGAAAGAACCAAATATTTTCTTAAAAGAATTTTTTGAAAAGAATAAAGAATTATTTAAAGAACCTGTTTTAATGCTTGGTGATGGCGAAGGAAGAAATGGAGTTTATCTTGCAACACAAGGTTTGGATGTGACTTCACTTGATTTTGCTGAGAAAGGACTCGAAAAAGCTCGTCGTTTGGCAGAAGAGAAGAATGTTAAAATTAAAACTATTTTATCTGATGTAAATCAATTTGAATTTGGTGAAAATAGATGGGGAACAATTGTAATTATTTATCTCCATTTATATCCCGAAGAAAGAAAAAATCTTTACAAAAAAATTAAAAAAGCATTAGTTCAAAATGGTCTTTTCTTTTTGGAAGCATTTTCAAAAGAGCAACTAAATTACAATTCAGGTGGTCCAAAAGATTTGCAACTACTTTATGACAAAGATGAACTTGAAGAATTCTTTAAGAATGAGACTGATGAGTTAAAGTTTGAAATTCTTTTTTCTGAACAAAAGGTAGTAATTCTTCATGAGGGAAGGTTACATGAGGGTGAAGGCTCTGTGGTTAGATTTATTTGCAAAAAAATTTAGAGGAGATAATGGCTCGAGTAATTAATCCAAAAGCTGAAGAAATTCTTGATAAAGAGTTTAAAGTATTAAATCACGGTTTTGTTCGATTGGTTGATTACATGGGCGGAGACGAGTCGATTGTTCAAGCAGCAAGAGTTAGTTATGGTAAAGGTACAAAAACTGTAAGTGAAGACAGGACATTAATTCGATATTTGATGAGACATCAACATACAACACCATTTGAAATGGTTGAGTTCAAGTTTCATGTCAAACTTCCAATTTTTGTTGCACGACAGTGGATAAGGCATCGAACTGCAAATGTAAATGAATATTCTGGAAGATATTCAATAATGCCTGAAGAATTTTATGTACCTGATGAGAATGTAATTAAATATCAAAGTCAATCTAATAAACAGGGAAGAGACTCAGAAGAAGTCCCACCTGAAATTCGAAAAAGAGTTCTTGAGATTTTAATTCAAGAGCAAAAATCAGCCTTCGACGGTTATCAAGAAATGCTTGATTACAATATTGCAAGAGAACTTGCTCGAATAAATCTACCTTTATCTCTTTATACTCAATGGTACTGGAAAATAGATTTGCACAATCTTTTTCATTTTCTAAAACTTCGAATGGATAAGAATGCTCAATATGAAATTCGTGTTTATGCCGAAACTATGGCTCAAATTGTGAAAACAGTAGTTCCAATTGCGTATGAAGCCTTTGAAGATTATATACTGAATTCAGTTACATTTTCTAAACATGAATTAAAGCTCTTGCAGAAATATTTTCCTGAGAGTATCAGTGAAGATGAAATTGAGAAATTTGGTTTTTCAAAATACGAGAAAATGGAATTTTTTGAGAAGCTGAAGAAGATTTCTGAGATGTGAAAAAATTTCTTAAGAAATTTTTAACAAAAAAAGTTCATAAAAATCATTAACTTGAATTAGTTCTATTGATTATTTAGTTTATTAAAGAAAAAACAAAGAAGAAAAATGCAAGACAATTTTGACGATAATTGGTTCGATGAATTTGATGACGACGCAGAAGATTATGATGAAAATGAATATATCTCAGATCTTGCGTCGTTGAATGAGTTTTATAATTCAATTAAATCTAATCCTTTTTATTACGATATCGAGACACTTGAGGACTACATCAATCTTGCACTTGAAATTGGTGAGTTCGAAATAGGTCTTGAGCTTACGGATATCTATCTGCGTCTTTCATCTTATGATTCTGAAATCTGGCAGAAGAAAGGGTTATTTCATTTTTATCTCGAGGATTATGAAGATGCAGAAGTTGCTCTTAAAAAAGCATATTCACTAAATCCGATCGATGTAGAAATAATTCTCAATCTCGCTTCTGTTTACTCAAAACTTGGAAACAGGGATGAAGAACTTCACTACTTAAAGCTTGCCACTGAACTTTATCCAGATAATCATGATGTGAAGATGCAGCTAATTAGTTTTTATGAAAATTATGATTTACCTAAAGCTATTAGCTTACTTTATGAAATGCTTGAATATGAGCCAAAAAACACAGAACTCCTAAACGAATTAGCTTTTTGCTTTGAGTTGAATTCTGAATTAGAAAAATCAATTGAAGTTTATGAAAAAATTTTAGAGCTCGAACCATATAATTATCTTACCTACTACAACATTGGTGTAATTTATTCCCAATTACAAAATTGGAACAAAGCCATTGAGAATTACAACTTTAGTATTGCTATTAACGAGAACTTTGCATCAGCCCATTTTAACTTAGGTAACGCACTTGCATCAACTGGTAGACATCTTGATGCAATTGAAGCATACAAAAAAACAATTGACTTAGACCCTGAAGATTTCACAGCTTGGTACAACATTGGATTGAGTTACGAAGAACTTGAAGAATATCACAAAGCAATTAAAGCATATTCCAAAGCAATTGAAATTAATCCACAACATTACAATTCGTATCTATCACGAGGATTTTGTTACGATACATTAGGCAAATACAATTTAGCATTGAGTGATTTCAACAAAGCAATTGAAATTTCATCTGAAAATCCAGACGCATGGCTTGCAAAAGCAGACCTTGAATATTCTCTCGGTAACTTGAGTGAATCAATCGAAAATTATTTGAAAGCTCTCGAATTAGATCCTTCCAATCCAGATATTTATTACAACATCGCCGTTGCATTTTACGAAATGGGCGACTTAGGTTCTGCCCTTCAATATTATAATGATTGTATAAACTTATCTCCAGATTGGGCTGAACCTTATTATCAAAGAGCAAAAATTTATTTCTTCCTAAGTAAAACTCAAGATGCTTTTGAATCACTTAGACAAAGTTTTAAGCTTGATCCAGCAAAACAGACTCAATTCGAAAAGGAATTTCCAGATATTGTAAATTCCAAATTGTACAAGAGATTACTTGGTAGAAAAAAATAATTCAAAATCATTTGTGGTTTATCTATATATTTTGAGAAACAAGTTAATCTCTCCAGTTGCTTGTCAAAGTTTTTCATTTGAATTGAAAAGTTTTAGTTCATCTCACCTAAAAATTTTTTAGCATATCTAAAATCTCACTACTTGTTTAGCTATGATGTAAGTATTTAGCTAAATCAAAAGCCTTTTTTATGAAAGCAAGTAATTTAAAATCAAATTTATTTGGAGGTTAATTAATTCTTCCTTCGAAGAATCGAGCTTTAGTAAATAAAATCGCATCTCAGTAAATTTGAAAAATTAATTAAGGAGATAAAAGTGGTTATAGGTGTACCAAAAGAAATTTATCCTGGCGAAAATCGTGTTGCAGTAGTGCCTGATGTTGCCGGGAAATTTATTAAGAAAGGTTTTGAAGTTTTAATCGAGAAGGACGCAGGACTTAATGCTGGCTTTACTAACGAAGATTATGAAAAAGCTGGCGTGAAAGTCATTGCAGATTTACAGGAGCTTTATAATCAATCGGACATTGTTTTGAAAGTCCAGAGACCAATTGAACATCCTCAGTTTGGAAAAAATGAACTTGAATTGATGAAGAAGGGAACGCTTTTGATTACTTTCATGTATTCACTTCACTATCCTGAACTCGCGAAAAAAGCAGCTGAACTTGGAATTGATGTTATTTCTATGGATGCAATTCCTCGAACAACTCTTGCTCAACCAATGGATGCACTGAGCTCCCAAGCTAACATAGCAGGTTACAAAGCTGTAATTATAGCAGCAAATCATCTTCACAAAATTTTCCCATTAATGATGACAGCAGCAGGAACAATCTCACCAGCAAAAGTTGTCATAATGGGCGCAGGTGTTGCAGGACTTCAAGCGCTTGGAACTGCGAAAAGACTCGGTGCTGTGGTTTGGGTATCTGATATTAGACCTGCTGTGAAAGAAGAAGTTCAAAGTCTTGGTGGAAAATTTATTGAAGTTGAAACTGATGAATCAATGCAAGATGAAGGAGGATATGCAAAAGAAGCTTCACCAGAATTTTTGAAGAAGCAACAAGAGTTAATCGCAAAGCATGTTTCTGAAGCAGATATAGTTATAACTACTGCACTTGTTCCAGGTAAAAGAGCACCACTTTTAATTACTGAAGAAATGATTAAATCAATGAAACCAGGCTCAGTTGTTTTGGATATGGCAGTTGAATTTGGTGGAAATGTTGAGATAAGTGAAAAAGGAAAAACGGTTAAGAAGTATAATGTAACAATCATTGGTGAACCAAATCTTCCAAGCCTTGTCCCATATCATGCAAGTGAAATGTATTCAAGGAATTTATTTAATTTGATTAATTATGCTTCCAAGGAAGGGAAGTTCAATCATAATATGGAAGATGAAATTATTGGTAAAGCAACGATTGTAAAAGACGGTCAAGTTGTTCATCAAAAAACAAAGGAATTAATCACTAACTAAAGAAAGGATAATAAAGTATGGATGGCTCATTATTAATGCTAATTTATGTATTTGTTTTAGCAATGTTTGTTGGATTTGAGTTGATTACTAAAGTTCCTCCAACTTTGCACACTCCGTTGATGTCAGGTTCAAACGCAATTTCTGGAATTACAATAGTTGGAGCGTTAATCAGTGCTGGTTTAGAGCAATTTACAATTAGTACGATTCTTGGTTTGATTGCTGTGATTTTTGCGACAATTAATGTTGTTGGTGGCTTTTTAGTTACAGATAGAATGTTAAAAATGTTCAAAAAAAAGTGAGCTGATATATGGATACATTAATTAAAATTGCTTATTTAGTTGCTTCGACTTTTTTCATCTTTGGAATTAAATTTTTAGCATCTCCAAAAACAGCTCGAAGAGGAAATTTATTTTCAGCCATAGGAATGCTAATTGCAATTGTAGTTACTTTGTTTGATAAACATGTTTTGACATTCGAATGGATAATTATTGGTTTGATTGTTGGTTCTGTGGTTGGAACAATTATGGCGATTAAAGTGCCAATGACTGGAATGCCTCAAATGGTTGGATTGTTGAATGGATTTGGTGGTGGAGCTTCGATGTTAGTTGCTCTTTCTGAATATTACAAAATTCATCTTGGAACTGTAAAAGGATTGAGTTTCAATACTGAATTAACAATTACAATTGCATTGAGTATTTTAATCGGTGCTGTAACATTTACAGGTTCTTTGATTGCATTTGGAAAACTTCAAGGAATTGTAACGGGAAAAGTTGTTAAGTATCCGGGTCAACATCCTTTGAATTTATTTTTATTGATTCTCGTTGTAGCAGGTTCAATTTATTTTGCATTAAATCCAGAACTTGAGTGGTTGATATTAACTGTCTCTGGAATTTCTTTGGTTCTTGGTGTCCTGCTTGTTCTTCCAATTGGTGGTGCAGATATGCCCGTTGCAATTTCACTTTTGAATTCATATTCAGGACTTGCAGCTGCATCAACAGGATTTGTTCTTCAGAATGAACAATTGATTGTTGCAGGTGCTTTGGTTGGTGCATCAGGAATAATTTTGACGAATATTATGTGTAAGGGAATGAATCGTTCTTTAATGAATGTCGTTCTCGGTGGATGGGAGTCGGCTGGTTCGAGTGGTCCTGCAACAACAACAATCAAAGGAAATGTTAAAGCAGTTGAAGCCGAAGAACTTGCAATGCTTTTTGATGCAGCTGAAAATATAATTATTGTTCCTGGGTATGGAATGGCAGTTGCACAAGCTCAGCATGCTGTTCGTGATTTATTCAATATTCTTGAAGCGAAAGGCAAGAATGTTCGATTTGCAATTCATCCAGTTGCTGGAAGAATGCCTGGTCACATGAATGTATTGCTTGCAGAAGCTCAAGTTCCTTATGATAAGCTTTATGCTATGGAAGATATAAATGACGATTTTCCAAATACTGATATTGCTTTTGTAATTGGTGCAAATGATGTTGTAAATCCTGCAGCTCGTCACGATAAAAATTCCCCAATTTATGGAATGCCGATTTTGAATGTTGATTATGCTAAAACAGTTGTAATAAATAAACGTTCACTTAATGTTGGTTATGCAGGAATAGAAAATGAATTATTCTTCTACCCAAATGCATTGATGTATTTCGGTGATGCGAAAGAAGCAGTTAATAAATTGGTTCATGAATTAAAAAATCTCTAAGAAATTTTCATATCAATTTTAGATTTTAAGGTCAGTCAATAATATTGGCTGACCTTTTTTATTTTAATATGATACTGTTCATTCAAACTTTCTTAAATTCATTCAATTCTTTGAGAACACAAAACCATCTCATTAAATACATCTTCGAAAAATATCATAACCAAAGTTGGGAGTTTTCAAAGTATTATCCTCATCTTTATTTGAAAAATTTTTTTGATTTATTTTTTCTCCGAATTAATCCAAGACGAATAATAAAAGAAATGCATCATAATCAATTGGTTATTGAAGAAAATTCAATCATAAAAATATTTGTGATTTGTGTGAACAAGTGTGAGTTAAATTAGAATATGATGTTTAAAATATTATTGATGTAATTTTGGATAACTTACTTATCATGATTTTAATGGTTTCGGTTTGATATGATTTTTACTGGGAAAAATTTGTATGAGATTATTTAAAAAAGAAAACCCGGACAAACTGCCCGGGTTTTCCGCAGGAAGGGAGTGTAACTTGCAGAATTACTTCTGCAAAATCATCTTTCTCACTGCACTATATGATTCACTCTGTAACTTGTAGAAATAAATTCCAGAGCTCAATTGACTTGCATCAAATCTGACTGAGTAAACACCTGGTTCTTTAACTTCATCAACTAAAGTAGCTATTTCTTTTCCTAACACATTGTATACTTTGATTGTAACTCTTTCTGGTTTTGCAACCGAATATTCAATCAATGTACTTGGGTTGAATGGATTCGGATAGTTCTGAGCAAGATTGAATTCTTTTGGTAACTCAGCATTACCATTTGTTTCGTTGTGTTTCTTCAAGAAGACGATGTTCTTAATCTCAACATTAATATTGTTGAGAGTTGGATTGTCAGATTTTGTTATCATCAAGGATAACTTTCTAATTAATCGTGGATCGAGTGGAGAGTTACCATTAAGTTGTTTGAATTCAGTAAATGGTATTGTAATTTCTTGCTCTGAACCATCTAAAGTAATTCTCTTCAGATGATAATCGAAATTCTTAATACCATCTTGTTCGAGTCTTACTTGGACTTTTCCATAACCACGGATTGTGAATCTTATTGCATAGTAATCGCTTAAATCGTATGGTGCGGTGTTAGCAGTCAATGATCTAAACAATGTTATCCAATCACCAAGCTGACCGCTGATTTTTGCACCACCACTCAATACCATTGATTCTTTTGGCAATGAATTCAATGATGGAGTTGAAAAGATATTTGTAACGAATTCGTTGACTTTCGAATTACTTCCATTCAAGTAAGTATATGCACCACCACTCACAAAGATTTCATCCTTGAAACCATTCGTTGAATTGATATAGACATTAGCATCAGAAAGAACACCAGTATTGATGATTAGTGTGTTCACTCCAGGATTTATCTGGAATGTTCTCACGAATTCTTGTCTCGAACCACCTTGTACTTCACGAGCTTTGAAACGAATTGTGATATTATCTGAAATTGGTTGTTCGTTGTTCACAATCAATTCAATCGTTCCATTATGATTGTATTTACCTTTTTTGACATATACAAGTGATGTTGGGACAGAATTCTTGTTCAAATATTCAACTTGACCTTTTGACTTGAATTGTTCGAGTATCATTTCTGTTAGATAAATAGCGTTCTGGAAGTTGCTTCCCCAGACTTGGAAGTTATAAACATTAGTTGCGTTTGATGGAACAGAATATTCTTCAATTAACCATCGTGAGTCAACAAGATATTTGTTACCAACTTCGTAAATGCTGAAGTGAATTGTATAATCTTTAATTCCTTCGTCTGCTTTATCGAGAACAGAAGCAAAGAAGTAGTGATTATCAATTTTCACTTGAGAAATGTAATCGAGTTCAGCATTGATTAATCTATCGCAAATTGCTTTTGTATGTTCATAGATATAAGGAGGATTTGTAGTTGTAGCGAATACACTAGCAATTCTTACTTCACCTTTTGCAAGAGCAAGATTGTAATCAACAGCATAGGCAGATGTTGCATTAGAAATTCCAAGGATATCAAATGGAGTAGTTTCAACTGGTCGAGAACCCATCGGACCAACTGGTGGGAAGATATCTTGCAATCCAATTGATGCCGTAAATGGAGTCTTTTGAGTTCTTAAAATTTTCGTTGTCATTCCGTATTCAATCTTTGTTAATCTTTGCAATAACAAGTCAGCAAGATTTGCATTTGATTCAACACCAGCATCAAAACCACCACCGCAAGAATCTGGTAAAGGTGGGCATGTCAGATAACCATAGTTGCAATCGCAAGCGAAGTTGTAATTTATCTTGGATACAACATCATTCAATGTTTGAATTGAGAATGGAGTTGTTCCACCGCCTAATGCTTTGTTTGCAAGTAATAAGACTTCATAAACTTTGTAATCTTTCATTGGACCTGAAGCAATAACAAGATTACCAAGTTTTGTTGTTGAAGTTGAGCCAAGCAAACCAGAGTCGTTGAAAGCAACATTTAATGCAAGGGCAGCCACATTACCAGCGAATTGTCCAGCTGGAGTTGTTGTCGGATTAACATAACTCATTGTGAGTTGTCCAGCTGTACCCATTTGTGGTAAGAAGTTTTTAAGTGCTGTTGCATTAGTGAATGTTATAGTATGAGGTGAACCTGCATCACCAATCTTGAATCCACTTGGGAAGAGTTGATTAAATTTATTCATTAATAGAGATTTTGCAGGTTCAAGGCACCATTGATCTTGAGTATATGTCTTGTATTTGGTTAAATCGCAAGGTTCGGGTGTTGGTTTAACCTTATCACCAAAGAGTATGTTAGTTACATTTGATGAAGAAACTGTTATGAAGAATGAATTTGGTGTTGTACTAATATATCCAGGAGGATCAATTTCTTGAACATGATATTGTCCAGGTAATACATTTGTGAATGTAAACTGACCCTGTGTATTTGTAAGTGTTGTAGCAATCAAGTTAGCAGAGGTACCCCATAACTTAATCAAAACATTTGGAATGCCTACTTCACCAAAATCTTTAATTCCGTTACCATTTGCATCATTAAATACCATTCCACTTACTTCAAATGTTGGTGGGCAGATATAAATTCCTGCATCCCATTTTGTAGAATTGTTATCACAGTTCTGTGGATCAACTGGGAAGCAAGCTGTTTTTCCAGTTTGTGGATCCACATCTGAGTCTAATTGATCATTTGAACCAACATCTTTAAGTGTAAATGCATATCCAGTTGGAATATTTTCAAATTTGATATAATAATTTCCTGCTGGAACATTTGAGAATGAATAGTAACCTTGAGAGTTAGTAAACTTCACATCAATTGGTGTAGAAGTTGAGCATGCATATAAGATTACTTTTACATTTGCTACACCAGGTTCATTAACATCTTGCAAACCATTCTTATTTACATCTTCCCAAACTCTATCACCAATCGAGCAGAATTGCTGAGGTGGTGCACAATAAATTCCAGCATCCCATCTTGTGGAGTTACTATCACAGTTATTTGCATCAATATTAAAGCAAACTGTCAAACCTGTGGATGGATCTGCATCAGAATCTAACAAATCATTTGAACCAGCATCTTTTATTGTGAAATTCCAACCACTTGGGATGTCATAAAACTTAATTTGATAGTTTCCAGAAGGTACATTATTGAAAACATAATTACCATTTGAATTAGTCGTAGTAATTTCAACTACACTCGAATTTGAGCAATTAATCAATTTCACTTTGATATTTGGTACACCAGGTTCTCCAGCATCTTGAATACCATTTTGATTCAAATCATTCCAAACTCTATCACCAATTGAACATGTAGGAAGTTGATAAATTCCAGCATCTACATTTGTCAAGTTTTGTCCACTTAAAAGATTAATGCAATGTGATTTCCATGTCAAAGGATCGATATCAGAATCTTTTGTATCATCTGAACCTTGATTTACAGGTGAAAATGCATATCCATTTGGTAATTGAACGAGTATCTGATAAGAACCAGGATTTAAGCTATCAAATTTGTAGAAACCATTACTGTTTGTTGTGACTTCTTTAATCCAGTTATTGCTGCAATCATATAGTTTGACTATAACATTAGGCATGCCTGGTTCACCAACATCTTGAATGCCGTTCTTATTCAAGTCATTCCAAACAAAATCGCCAATTGAACCTTTCTTGATTACTTGTACTTTATCACCAAAGTTGTTGTTATAACTCTTCTCACCTTGATTGACGGTTCGAATAATTTCATTTGGAGTTGTGCTGATGTAACCAGGTAAATCATTCTCCTTAATCTTATATGTTCCAGGAATTAAATAAGTGAAGCAATATTCACCATTAACTCCAGTAGTTGTTGAAGCGACAAATTCACCAGAAGGCATTTCGAATAATTCGATTAATACATCGGCAATTCCAGTTTCAGAAGGTTGCTTTACGCCATCACCATTCTCGTCATTAAATACCATTCCACATATATCTGCGGATAAAATGTCGCCAAAGTTGTTATTCTGTGAGTTTTGACCTGAAGACAATGATAGATTAATGAAGTTCGGTGTAGTGCTTCTATAATTTTCGGGATCAATCTCTTCAATTGTATATATACCAGGTATTAATCCAGAAAACTCGTAGTAACCACTTGAGTTTGTAGTAGTGGTTCCAATAATTACACCATCTTTATCGTATAGTTTAATTGTAACATTTGCAAGTGGACCTTCACCAGAATCTTTAACGCCATTCTTGTTTGCATCAACAAAAACATATCCAGAAATTTTAGCAAGTTGTTGTCCACACTTATATCCAAAGTTGATATTAATTTTATTTTCACCACTTGCTAAGCTTACTGATTTTGGATTTGGTGGGTTAGTTAAGATTAATAAATCGGGATCTACAACTTTTACACTATAATTTCCTGCATTCAAATTCGAAAACTTGTAAAATCCTACTTCGCTGGTGAATGTTGAGTCAATTAATATTGAACCTGCATATAAATAAACTTTTACATTTGGTAAACCAAATTCACTGGAATCAAGAACGCCATTTCCATTTAAATCAAAGAAAACTGTTCCAGATATCGAACCAAGTTGTGGTAAATCAGGACATCTTAAGAACCCTTTGTTGTATTTACCCTTGTCAAAGTTTTCATTAATTGCAGAAACGACTTCATTCAATTGTGAAATTGAATATGGAGTTGTTCCACCGCCAAGTGCAGTATTTGCAATATCAAGAACCTCATAAACAGTTTTACCAGCAAGAGGTCCTGCATTAACTATTAACTCGCCAAGTTTTACTGAACCACTTCCAATTTTTCCTGCATCACTAAAAGCGACATTCATCTTTAGAGCAACAACTTGTCCAGCAAATACACCAGCTTTTGTGCTTGTAGGATTAATATAGTTTTTATCTAAAGCTTTTGGACTACCACCTTGCGGTAAGAAATTCTCAACTGCACTAGCTGAAGTAAGTTTTAATTTGTAAATGCCTCCAACTTCAAGTCCATTTGGGAATACTTCTGCAAAATATAAATCCCGAATTGTTCCAGGGTTATCAGATGAACTTGGTATGGTTGTTAATTGAGTAATTTTATAAGTAAATCCATCGGATGTAACTGTCATACCGATGTAAATTGGTTGCGAGCAAGAAGTATGAATAACAACAGACTTCCCGTTTGGAAATGTGAAGGTTGTGTTGGAACCTAATTTATCAGTTCCATTTCCCTTCGAGACTTCTGCTCCGGTTTCAAGCTGTTTTACTGTAATAAAAGTCACTCCACTACAAATTTTTCCTCCCTTGTTTCCCCATCCTCCTTGAGTGTAAGTGACAAAATTATTCAAATTACAACTTGAACTTTGCCCATAAATTTCAAATGGGAAAGTAATTGCAATAACTATAAAGATACTCAAGAGTATCTTGGTTATTTGTAAAAATAGATTTTGTATATTTGGTTTCATGGATACCTCCACCGTTTTGATTTGTTATTTGTTAAAAACTCTTTTTTTCATTAATCAATTAATGCCAATACTTGTGCCTGAAAAAAATCTTTGATTTTTATGAAATTTTGCAGGTTTAGTAAATTTGATATGTTTCAAAGTGAGAAGTGTCCGATTTGAAATATTTTGAATTAGAAAAGTTATTTGTTCTAAAGAGGAAGTTTACTCATAATCTTGACAAACAATTTAGTGCAAAGATTTAGAGAGGAAATTTAAAATAAAGAGCCCGGAGCAATGTCCGGGCTAAAAGGAGGTTCAGGAGAATAGTTTCAAAAGCCAAATTTCTCGGTTTCAAAATATGTTCCACATAAATAGTTTAATTTGCATCCAAAATTTGGATATTTGAAAATACTATTAGGTAATAATTACATTAATGATTGAAAAAATTACAGGTAATTTATGAAGGTTAGAGAAGAATTAATTTTAAGAACTGAAAAAGCGGTCAATCAAGGATATTGCTTGAGTCATTTTGAAGGTAAAGTGGTTTTGGTAGAAAATTGTTTGCCCAATGAACTTGTTCGAGCTAAAATAAAGAAAGTTAAAAAAGATTATGTCGAAGCAAGGGCTATTGAAATTTTGGAACCTTCACCAAAGAGAATTGAACCTATTTGTAAATATTTTGGTCTATGTGGTGGTTGTAAATTTCAAAACTTAAAGTATGAAGAACAGCTAAATATTAAAAAAGCTTTAGTAGAAGAAGCCTTTCAAAGAACATCAAAAATCTTTGGTCTCAAAATAAACGATGTAATTCCTTCGGATGAGGAATATTTTTATCGAAATAAAATAGAGTTTTCTTTTGCTAAAAGATGGTTATTTAATGATGAAAAATATACGGAAAAAGAAAAAGAATTTGCACTTGGTTTTCATATTCCAAAACAATATGATAAAGTTATTCATATTGATGAGTGTTTTTTGCAGTCACATTTTTCAAATAGAATAAGAAATTTCGTTGCTGATTTTTTATTTAAGAAAGGTGCAACTATTCATTCTTTGAAAAATCGTGATGGATTATTGAAAGGTCTTCTGGTTCGAGAATCAAAAAATGTTAATGAAAAATTAGTTGGATTAATTACAACAAAATTTGATGAAAATATTATCTATGAACTTACGAATTTATTGTTAGAAAATTTCCCAGAATTAACCACATTCGTAAACATCTTGAGCAGTCCGAATATTAGTTCTACTTTACCAGAAGAAATAAGGACAATCTATGGACGAGGTTACATTTATGAAAAATTATTCGACTATAAATTTGAGATTTATCCAAACACTTTCTTTCAAACTAACACAAAACAAGCAGAAAAACTTTTTGGTTATGTAATTAATTATTTGAAAAATGAACTTCTATCAAAAGGTCAAAAAAGATTTCATACCCTAATTGATTTGTATAGTGGAGTAGGGGTAATTGGAATTTTATTATCGCATTTATTCGAAAGTGTGATTGGTTTTGAAGAGATTAGAGAATCAATTGAAGCAGCAAAAAGAAATGCGGTTCTTAACAATATTAATAATATTTCGTTCATTCAAAGAGACTTAAATAAAGGATTTGTTTTCTCTCAAGAAATTGAAAAAAAAGATTTGATATTAATTGCCGATCCACCTCGTACAGGTATGACTGAAAAAACTATTCAATCAATACTTAAAATCAAACCATCAATATTCATCTACATTAGTTGTAATCCAATCACTCAAGCAAGAGATTTAGCATCTTTTATTCCGTATTATGAAATTAAATTCCTACAACCTGTCGATATGTTCCCTCAAACATACCATATAGAAAACATAGCAATACTGAAAATTTTATCTCATAAAACTTGACTTTTATCCTTTATCTTATTATATATGCAATAGTTAGATAAAGGAGTTAAAGTAATGATTAAAAAAATTAGGTGTATTTCTTTTTCTTTTCTTTTAATTCTTAGTATCCTTCCTTTAAGCATTTCAAAAGCCCAAACATTTAAGGAGATTTCACTCAAAGATATTGGATATCAAAAAGATATAGTTTTATATGGAATAACTCCTGCACAAACTCTTTTCTTTCCAATTCCAAGGGGAGGTATAGATTTTCAAAATAGTTATTTTGAACTTCATGCGAGTTTTTCATCTATTCTTAGTGATTATTCCAACATTAAAATTTCAGTAAATGATGTTCCTGTTTATACTGCATTTTTCAAGAGTATTTCAAATAATCCAATTATTCGAATTCCATTGAGTGATGTTAAGCTGGAAGATTTATTAGTAAGCGAAAAACCTTTGTTAAAAATTGAAGTGGGTGGTTATTTAAACATAACCGACGATCGGTGTAGAGATTTGGCAACTCAGGGACTTTGGATGGTAATCAGGCAAAAATCGAAATTGGTTTTGAGTTATTCGGAAAAGATGAAAAATACAATTGCTGATTTTTTAAGTGATAAATTTGATAGAATTTTAATTCTTACCCCGAAACGATTAAATCCTGCTTTGGCTGGAAGTGTTATGTGGTTAAATGCCAGATTGCTCGATATTATTAAATCTGAAAATATATCTTATGGAAGTTTCGAAGAAATTGATCCAAATAAAATAATTGAATTCTCTCATGTAATTGCAGTTGGAAAGACTGACGAATTATTAAGCTTACCTGTTCCTTTTTCAGTTGAAAGAAATGAAATTCAAAATCTTGCAAAGCAACAAACAACTATAGAGGATGGTTTGTTATTTGTAAAATTGTTTAATGGAACAAAGGTGTTATATGTTACAGGAGATAATGAAAAAGCAGTTCAGAAATCAGCTGCTGCCATCGTAAATCCAAAACAATTTCATAAGCTTTTATCGAACTTTTCTGTTGTAAGGTATATTGAACCGTTTAAGGTAAAATCTTTTGTTGGTAATAAGTACAAATTAACGCTTGATGAATTGGGATTTGAAAGAATTCAAACAAAAGGTATTGGTAGTTTAAGAATAACTATGTTTATCTCTGAATTAGAATTAGCAAAATATATAGGCTCGGTTGATTTTTACTTATATTCTAAATACACACCAGTAAAGCAAACATTTCAAAATGGTTTTGTAAATGTTTATTTAAATGATGTGCTTGTTGAAAGTAAGAGGCTTGATCATACAGGTGCAATAAATGGTTTGATGGTTCAGCTTCCCAAATATCTCTTTAAAAAAATAAATTCCTTTGAGATAGAATTTAATTATTTCCCTGATGAAGGTGAATGTAGAGATGATTTGACTCAATTTGTTGGAGAAGTTTATTCTTATTCATATTTCGATGTAACTGCAGAGGATGTAAGCAAAGCTTCTAACTTTAATAATTTTCCAAATGCATTTTTAACTAACACATATATAGTTTTTCAATCGTCACCATTACCAGAACACATACAAGCTGCAGCATCAATAGTTAATGCAATTCAAAAAATATCTAAACAAGAACAATACTTTCCTCCGATAATGTCATTTGCAGAGATGTTTGCAACTATGGAAAATTCAAATAATAATTACATTGTAGTTTCGTCTGATGTGAAATACAACAAAGACTCCTTTGAATATCTTCCATTGGATTTGAATCAAAGTTTCAAGATAATTAGCAGTTCTACAAAACAAGTTATGTTCGAATATTCTGATAATATGCCTATAGCAGTTATGCAATTAACTAAAACTTTAACCAATAATAATGTTCTGCTCGTGTCAAGTTATGGTCAAGAAGGTAAAGGTTACCTTGTTAAACTTGCAGATCAATTCAGTCAGAGAATAGGTAACATTGACGGTAATGTTGCAATAATGAGTGGAGCTGATTATCCATTGGTATTTAAAACCGCTGAAGCTCTCGATAAAATATTATATACTCAACCAGTTGAGAAAGAACCAATTAGAATTCGTTGGGACAAGTTCAAATATATTTGGATTATTTTAGCTTGGATTATCATCATTGGATTATCTATACTACTTTATACACGAAGCAGAAGAGGAGTGAGAATAGCTCGTGGTTAAAAGATTTTTAAATCAAATATTATTGGTTGTAGTTTTTATTTCGAGTTTACATGCCAGTGTTTGGCAGCAAAAGATGAATAAATACTTTTTATCTGGGGTACAATCTTTTTATTCTTCCGAGACAATTTTTAACTCTAATGGTGAGCGATACTTCTTGCCTTTGGGTGGAGTATTCACGAAATACGAAACAAATTTATATTATGAATATGGACTTGAAGATGATATAATGTTTCTTGCGAATATGTTTTATTATGGTTTAAGCTATCGCGATAGTATTGGATTGATATCAAATGGTGGATTTGGTGATCAGGAAGTAGGTTTGCAATTTCAACTTAGTAGAGACATACCAAGTTTAGCACTTCAATTTTTAGTTGCCTTTCCATTCTACACTAATCCTGGTGATCCACCACTTGGTAATGGACAAGTAGATTTACAGGTCACTGCGCTTGTTGGTTCACCTTTTGGTAGAACTATGTCTCAAGGATTTTGGGAAATATATTTTGGAATCAGAAAAAGATTTGAAGCGCCTTCTGATCAGCTTAGAGCTGGTGGAACAATTGGACTAAACATTACTCGAAAAGTTACGATTCTATTTTCTACAAGTTTAATCTTAGGATTAGGTAATCAAGATAAAGTTGATAGAAATTTAACTTTCTCGCAGATATTTTTAAGAAACTTAGATTTTTCATTACTTAAAATTGAACCAGCAATAGTCTATAAATTCAACAAAAACATTTCAGGTTATGTCGGATACAGCGTGGACGCCTTTGGACGAGATGTTGGTGCCGGACGAGCTTTCAAGCTCGGGCTCTGGTTCCAGTCTTGACAAAAAGGCTTTACAAAATTTATTGATAAAAGAGAGAATCTTCTCTCAAGAACAAATCGAAAAAATCGAGGCTTTTGCCGAAAGAGAGAAACTTTATTTTCCAAAAGCTCTTTTGTTCTATGGTTACATTTCGAGAACTGATTATGAAGTTATAATAAGAAAAGCTGTTCCTGTTGGCAAGGTTGATTTGTTAATTCAGGAAATTGATTATGAATTATTAATGTCTTTCGATCAAACTTATTTACAAGATAAATTGGTATGCCCATTCAAACGAAATGGTGATTATTTATATGTGGCGATGATTAATCCGTTAGATGAAGAAGTAATAAATTACATTTATGAGAGAAGTCAATCTCCACTAAAAATATTTTACGCTACCGATGTTGATATTCAATGGGTTTTGCATAAAGCTTTTGGTCAAGAATTAGCTGAAAGTGCAGTTTATAGTCTTTTTATTGAAGACGAAAGAAGTTCCGCGATTGAAACTTTCACACTTCCTCAAATTATTTCTATTGCATTATTAGGAACTTTATTCATTGTAGGTGTTGCCATTAATGCCTCTGTTGCATTTACGATTTTGATGGCAATAGTTAATTTACTTTATTTGTTTTCAATTGGATTTAAGTTTGTTCTTACTCTTGCAGGTGCAAGATTCGAATTATATGAAGCGGTTACACAAGCTGAGATTCGAGAACTTCATGATGAAGATTTACCAGTTTATAGTATCTTACTTCCTGTATATAAAGAACCAGAAGTTATAGAAACATTAATTTATGCATTAAGCCAAATTGATTATCCGAGAGATAAACTTGATATCAAGATTTTACTCGAAGAAGATGATTTCGCTACAATTAATAAAATAAGAAATCTAAACATTCCTTCGATTTTCGAGTGCATAGTTGTACCAAATATGCAACCAAAGACCAAACCAAAAGCTTGTAATTATGGTCTGGTATTCTGTCGCGGTGAAGTTGTAACAATTTACGATGCTGAGGATATTCCCGAACCTGATCAATTAAAGAAAGCTATTGTTGGATTCAAAAAGTTTCCAGAAGATGTTATTTGTATTCAAGCTCAATTGAATTATTTCAATGCAAATGAGAATTTCTTGACTAAAATGTTTACGCTTGAATATTCTTACTGGTTTGACTACATGCTTCCTGGTATGGATAGATTGAATGTGCCCATTCCATTAGGTGGAACAAGTAATCACTTCATAAAAGAAAAGTTGGTTGAATTAAATGCATGGGATCCATTCAATGTGACTGAAGATGCTGATTTGGGTGTTAGAGCTTATGCAAAAGGTTATAAAGTTGGAACAATAAATTCAACGACTTATGAAGAAGCAAATAAAAGAGTAAGAAGTTGGATTCGACAACGATCAAGATGGGTTAAAGGTTATATGCAAACATTCCTTGTTCACATGAGAAATCCTATTGAACTATACAAAAAAATTGGTTTCAGAGGAATGTTTGCGTTCTTCCTATTTATCGGAGGTACTCCTGCAACCTTCTTAATTAACTTGCCTTTATGGATACTTTTTATCACTTGGATAATTTTCCGACCGCAATGGATTTCTGAAATATTTCCAGCATGGGTTTTATACATCTCCCTTTTCAATTTATTAATTGGAAATGCAATGGTTGTGTATATGAATATGTTAGCTGTTTTTAGAAGAAGATTGTATGGACTTGTGGTTTACGCTTTGCTTAATCCGTTATATTGGATATTGCATTCATTAGGTGCATATAAGGCGTTATGGCAACTCATCTTCAAACCATTTTACTGGGAGAAAACAACTCACGGTGTAACTAAAGTTAAAAAGCCAGAAATTTTGAGAACAGTATAAATGGGAATTAAACCAAGAGACATAATTGTCTTTCTCTTTATTTGGATTGGGCTTTTCTTCACTGGTGCGTATTTATATTTCAATTATAATTTTTACGCTCAGGAAGGAATATTCTTGATGGAGAAAGCCCAACTTGCAATGCGAGGAAACCCACCAAGGTTGGAGAATTTAGGTTTAATATATCCACCATTACCATATTTGTTTTATTTACCATTAGCTGTATCATCATCACCCATAGCGTCTTTAATCATTTCCACATTTTGGGGTGCATTAGTTATTGCATTGTGTATTCGTTATCTACGATGGATCCCAGGAAATACATTAGTTAAACTACTAATTACATCTTTAATGATTGTCAATCCAGTTTTTCTTTATGTAATCTTTGCTCAACCAAGCCAAACACTTTATGTATTGTTCTTCGTTGTATTTGTTTATTCGTTCTTTCGATTTCATGAAACAAGAATACCGTACTATATCGTTTTATCTGGAGTTGCTTTAGGTGCGATGTCGGGAATCAGATATGATACTTTTTTCCTTACTTTAGCTCTTATTCCATTTGCACCATTTTTAATTTCTGAAACAATTGAGTTTAATGTTGTCAGGATTTTTGCTCTCACTCTTATGCTTGTTCTTCCGACTTTTATTGTACTTGGTTCTTGGGTTTATTTGAATTGGATTTTTGCAGGTGAACCATTTTATTTCTATTTCAGTCCATACTCATATTTCAAACAAGTTTCTAAGGAAATGGCATTACGACCAGAATTGGCTCAAGGAAAAGGAAATCTGATGTGGGCAATTTGGATTGTTCTTAAAATGTCCTTTTTAACATATCCAGCTTATTATTTTACATTACCTACCATTAGAACTATTACAATATTTGTTGCTGCTTTTGCTCCAATTATTCTTCAAATAATTGTAATCTTCCTTGGTATCTCTGCGCTTTCATATAGCTGGTTTGGTGTTTTAATTCCTTTAAGTATAATCATTATGTATTATTTCATTAATTCACCGTTGTATAGACCAGTTTATGCTTATGTAGTAATTGTGATAATGGCAATATCAGTTTATTTTGGATATCAATCTTTGGCAAATTCAGTTGAGTTAACTGAAAAAAATTTTGCAACAGTTTTGAAAGGTGAAAAAGTAAAGGATATTTTTGAAGAGGAACTTCAAGTAGCAAAATTTTTAAAGGAGAATACAACTGAAAAAGATATGATTTTAATTGATGATGCAGTAGGTTATCCGATTGTGTGTTTCTTCTCAAGTCCAAAACAATTTTACTTACCTTATCAATATGATTATGTTCGAGTTCTTCAACAACCACAATTTGCTGCAACTTATATTGTTGTACCACGACCAGAATTGACAGTAACAGGTTTTGATCAATTAACGGCAATGTATCCTGATGCTTTTGAAAAAGGTTTTGATTTTACTACTTTAGTATATCAAACTCCAAATTGGAGAGTTTATAAATCACAAACGCAGCAACAACAAATACCAATAGAGGAACAATGAACAATTATAAAATCCTAATAGTAGACGATAACCCACTTGTGGTTAAAATGCATCTTCATTATTTAAAGAGAGCAGGATTGGATGCAGATACTGCCCCAAATGGTAAAGAAGCAAAAGCAAAAGTTGCTGAGAAAACATACGACTTGGTGATTTTAGATTTAATGATGCCCGAAGTTAGTGGTTTTGAAGTATTAAAAACTATAAGGTCAAATCCGAAAAACAATTCAACTAAAGTTATCGTTGCATCTGCATTAAATGATAAAGAAGTTGTTGAACTCTGTTTTCAGTTAGGTGCAAATTATTTTGTTACTTCTCCTGTTTCTTATCAATCCTTGATGGAAAAAGTTAAGGACGCTTTAGGTTTGAAGGGAGTTTGATTTAACTCCCTTGATTTGAATTATCAATAATAAGTACAAACTCACATTTCGAATTATCATCAACAACTTTTTGATAAACTTCTGAAATTTTTCCTCGTAATATTTTCTCGTTCTCCGTTGTTAAATCACATGCAAGAGACACTTTAATATCATCACCAAAAATTTCTTTCACATCTACAAGTAATTGTTTTAGTCTATAAGGTGTATCCATAATCGCAATTGTTTTATTTATTTGCTTTAAACTTTTGAGCTGACTTTTTCTCTCATGAGATTTTGGAGATAACCAACCAGCGTAAAAAAATTTTGAAATGTCAAAACCTGAAACAATTAAAGCAGGAACCAGTGAATCGGGACCAGGAACAATTGAAACTGGAATTCCTTTTTCATAAATCTTATTTAATAAATAATTACCTGGATCAGAAAACAGAGGAGTACCGGCGTCAGAAATAAGACAACAATTCTTGCCTTCTAAAAGTAGTTGTAGAACTAATTCTGTGTTTTCTTTTTCGGTATGTTCGTTAATTTGGATTAATTCTTTGTAAAGCTCTAATTGCTTTAGTAGTTGTCGTGCAGGTTTTAATTCTTCACATATAACAAAATCACATTCACTTAAAACTCTTTTTGCACGAAGAACTATGTCTTCAAAATTTCCAATATGCGTTGAAACAATATAAAATCTACCTAACAAATCTTAATCGCTTAAAATAGTTATCCAACCAAATGGATCTTCAGCTTTTCCATAATACCAAGATGTAATCAACTCGTAGAAGAATTTACTCCATTCACCAACTTTAAAATCATTAATTATATATTCATTTCCTCTATAACTGAGTAAACCAACTGGTGAAATAACAGCAGCAGTGCCAGAACCAAAAACTTCAATTAATCTTCCATCTTTATGAGCTTGTATAACTTCATCAATTGAAATTTTTCTTTCGCAAACTCTTATATTCTCTCTCTTTGCAATTTTAATTATACTATCTCTTGTTACTCCTGGAAGAATTGTACCTTCAAGTGGTGGGGTAATTAAATCATCTTCTATTCTAAAGAAAATGTTCATCGTTCCAACTTCTTCGACATATTTTTTCATGCAAGCATCTAACCAAAGAACTTGAGTGTAACCTTTTTTCTTTGCAAGTTCAGCACCATATAAACTTGCTGCATAATTTGCTGCTGTCTTGCATGAACCTAAACCACCTGGCGCAGTTCGTGAGTAAGTTTCTTCAACAAGAATTTTGACTGGATTAAAACCTTCGGAATAATATGAAGCAACTGGACTAAGCATTATAAACATTTTATATGTGTAAGAACTTCTTACGCCAAGAGCATTATCCATTGCAATGATTAATGGTCTTATATAAAGCGAAGTGCCTTCTTGTTTAGGTACCCAATCTCTATCTAATAAAATTAATTCTCTCAAATATTCAAAAATTTCATTCTCATCAAAATCAGGGATGCACATTCCTTTAGCGGAATTTCTAAATCGTTTTAGATAGTCTTTAACTCTGAAAAATCTGATTTTACCATCAACACCATAATAACATTTCAATCCATCGAATACAGTTTGACCATAGTGAAAAGTGATATTACCAGGTTCAATCATTAACGCATCGTATGGTTGAATAGTTGGGTTATGCCAACCGTGTTCTGGATCGTAATCCATTATAAAGATATGATCCGTGAAATGTTTTCCAAATCCGAGTTCGTTAGAAGCTGGGATTTTTTTGGGGTTAGAGGTTTGGATGATTGTGAGGTTTTTAATTTTTGTTTCCATAATCTTACTCCAAAAATATGGAAAATTAGGTAATCCTTAAAATTTAAAGTTATACTCTCGATGCAAAATTTCTTATTTTAGTTTGACAATCAATTGGTATTTAACAATGAAAGAAAACAAAAAAATAACAAAAAAAAGAACAGATAAAGAATTAGAGTTAGACAATTCGTTTCTAAAAACTTTAATTGAAAATTCTAACGAAGCATTTATCCTTATCAATTCAAAAGGATTAATAGAATACTGGGGCGGTGCAGCTAATCGTATCTTTGGTTTTAATGAAAGAACCATACTCAATAAACATATAGGTGCGTTAATCTCTGAATTCGAAAGAGATAAAAACAACATTATTCGCTCAATCCTTACTCAAAAAAATTTAAATGATTATGAAACTTATTTACTAACAAAAAATGGTTCTGAAATTTTTGTAAATCTTTCATTGTATACTATTAAACTCAAGGGAAAAAAGAATCCGTATTTTCTGTTAGTTGTAAGAGATGTAACAGAGGAAAAAAACTTTAAAGATAAATTTCAGCAATTGCAATCACTTCATTCAGATATACTTGATAACATTGGAATTGGATTGTTGATAGTTGATAAAGAAACTCTTGATATCCTTTTCACAAACAAGAAAGGAATGGAGTTACTTCAGATTTCAAGTAGCGAAAATCTTGGAAGAAAAATTTGGGATTTAATTGATGCTGAAAGTGTAAGCGTTTTGGAAAAGATTTTTTCTGAAGGAACTATTACAGATAACTTTCCAAAACAAATCAAGATGCAACGATATCACGATAAAATGAAAATCTGGACAAACTTTTATCCTTCTGAAATAACTTATCATCGAAGACCTTGTTATCTGATTGCTTTCTTAGATATTACACGAGAAAGAGATTACATTAAACATTTAGAAGAAACTGTCAAACAAAAAGATTTACTCGCTGCTACTAAATCTCGATTTATGGCAAACATGTCTCACGAGCTTCGTTCTCCAATCAATATCATTCTCGGTTATGTTGATATTCTAACAAGTATGGATGTAGATGGAGAATTAAGAGAATTTTTGACATATATTCAAAAAAGTGCTGAGCATTTACTGAAAGTGTTGAACGACATTCTTGACTTGTCTAAAGCTGAAGCAAGTAAAATTAAAATTATTGAAAAACCATACAATCTTATCGCATTAATGAAATCTGTTTTATCAATGATTGAAGTAAAATTAATTGGAAAGAAAGTTGCCTTAGATTATAACTCTAATATTGAACCTGATGCATATTTTCTAATTGATGCTCACAATCTTCAGAGGGTTTTGCTAAATATTTTGGATAATGCAGTCAAGTTTACTGATGAAGGTTTAATATCAGTTGATGTAAGATATAGTAATGGAGTTTTAACATTTAAGATTAGTGATACTGGAATTGGAATGACACAAGAAGAACTTAATCGTCTTTTCATTCCTTTTGAACAAGCACCAGAAATTTCACAAAAGTATGGTGGCTCGGGGCTTGGACTTGCAATTTCAAAAGAAATAATTAATCTATGGAAAGGTGAAATAAAAATTGAAAGTAAAAAGAATGTCGGTACAACCGTTACATTCACTTATCCAGCATCTCGTACTGAACAAATTGAAGAAGCTGAAGTTGTTCAGATTCCAAAAGATTTATCAATAATTAAAGGCAAGCGAATACTTGTTGTAGATGACCAAGAGTACAATCATAAATTATTTAAGTTGATGCTTGCAGAATGTGAAGTAGAAACTGTTTTCTCTGGTAAACTTGCTTTGAATAAATTAATCACCGAAGAATTTGATGGAATTGTTCTCGACCTTAGGCTACCAGATATTCAAGGAATGGATGTGATAAAGGAAATAAAGAAAAGAGAAAAACTTCAGAATTTAAAAATTGTTACCACATCTGCTGATATCTTGAGTGGATTAAAAGAACAAATGGAAGAAATGGGAATTGTGTTTATTCCAAAACCAGTTCGTCGTGCTGATTTGTTGAATGCATTGATTACAGTTTTTAGTCAAGAGCAGAAGAATTAAAATTTAGATTTTGTTAAAAACAGCAAGCTTTAATTCTGTCATTTCTTCGATAGCATACTTCAAACCTTCTCGGCCAATTCCGCTTTCTTTCACACCACCATAAGGCATGTTATCGACTCTGAAAGTGGGATAATCATTAATCATTAAACCGCCTACTTCAACATTTTCAAATGCATAAAGTGCGTTTTTCAAATTATTAGTGAAGATACCAGCTTGTAATCCATATTTAGAATAATTGATTTGAGCAATTCCTTCTTCAAAACTTTCGACTGATTCGATTGTGACAATTGGTGCAAAAGCTTCAAGGGCATTGATTTTCATTTCAGGTTTAGTGTTAGTTAGAACAGTTGGTGTATAAAATTCACCTTTTCTTGTTCCACCAATCAATATTTTTGCGCCTTGTTGTTTTGCTTCGTTGACCCATTCTTCAATTCTTTTTGCATCGTTTTCTGTAATCATTGGTCCAACAATCACATCATTATCAAGTGGATCACCCATCTTAACTTTTTTCGTCTCTTCAACAAATTGTTCTAAAAATTTTTCATAAATTTCTCTGTGAACAAAAATTCTTTGAACAGAAATACAAATTTGTCCTGCATGTGCGAAGGCACCAGTTACAAGTCGAGGTATTGCAAAATTTAAATCAGCATCTTTGTCAACCATTACACCTGCATTCCCACCAAGTTCAAGTGTAACCTTTTGTTTAACTGCTTTTTGTTTGATTCTCCATCCAATTTCACAACTACCAGTAAAGCTAATTTTTTTAATTCTATCATCATTCAAAAAATTTTCAATCACAGAACCTGAACAATTTATCGAATTGATTAGTCCGGGAATCATAGCTACATCATTTATAATTGATGCTAGCTTATTTCCACTAACCATTGCAGCAGTTGCAGGTTTAAAAATAATTGGATTACCTACTGCAATAGCTGGTGCAATTTTGTGGGCTGCAAGATTTACAGGAAAGTTAAACGGTGTTATTGCCAATACTGGTCCGATTGGAAATCTTTTAGTAATTCCAAATCTATTCTCAGATTGTGCAGTTACATCAAGAGTTAGAACTTCTCCGGTAATTTTATCAACTTCTTCAGCTGCAAATTGAAATGTGTTGATAGCTCGGTCAATTTCAATACGGGAAAGTTTGATTGGTTTACCAGTTTCAATCGAAATGAGATTTGCCAATTCTTCTTTATGAATTAATAATGCTTCAGAAATTTTTTGAAGAATTTCTTTTCGTTTGTATGCAGGTAATTTCTTCGTAACATTAAAAGCATTGTAAGCAGAAGCAATTGCATTCTCCACATCATTCTCAAAAGAAAGTGAACATGTTGCAAAAACTTGATGATTTGATTTACTCTTTACATTCATTTTCTTTGAAGTCAAAATGATATTCCCATTTATGATAAATCCAATGTGCAACATTTGAACCTCCAATATTTAGATTTTCAATTTCTAATTATCGAAAAAAATTTTCCTTGTCAACTTTAGCGAAATATTTTATTAACATTTATGAAGCGATTTAAAATTTTACTTTACTCAAGTGCTTGACATTCATTTCAAAAAAAATTAAGTTTTAACTAAATCAAACGTTTGAAAAAATGAAAACATTAAATTTGGATGAAAAAATTAAACGAGAAATAATCCAGAGCTTTGGCGAAGCATACAAAGCTTTTGGATTAAGTAAGCTAATGGGTCACATAGTTGCATTAATGATTTTTTCCCATCAACCTCTTTCACTTGATGAGATTTGTAAACAACTCAGACGAAGCAAAGGTCCAGTTAGTCAAATCGTAAGAAGGCTGAGAGATAGAAATTTGATTAAGAAAGTTTGGGTTCCCGGAAGCAGAAAAGATTTTTACGAGGCTCATCCCGATATTTTTGAAAATGCTTTTAGAAACAATTTCGAATTAATCAAAAAAAATAAGAAGCTCGCAACTGAATTGAAATCAAAAGCAAAAAAATCTGACCACGAAGCGATTGGTGAAATAATTAAACGTTTAGACGAAATGGAAGAATTTTATACTCTTATGGTTCAGAATTATCAAAAATTTCTTGACGATTGGAGTAAACTAAAATTAAAATATCGTTAAAAAAATTAGGGAGTTAATCATGAGACTTAAAGATAAAGTTGCAATCATTACTGGAGGTGCAAGGGGAATTGGTAAAGCAGCAGTAATAAAATTTTGTTCAGAAGGAGCAAAAGTGGTCATTTGGGATGTGCTCGATATTGATGGTGAAAAGCTGGCAAATGAAATGAATGAAAAAGGTTTTAAATGCAAATATTTTCATGTTGATGTAACAAATTATTCAGTTGTAGAGGAAGTTACAAAAAAGGTAATAGATGAATTCGGACAAATTGATGTTTTGATAAATAATGCTGGCATAACTCGCGATGCAACTTTACTAAAGATGACTGAAGAGCAATGGAATAGTGTTATTAATGTCAATCTGACAGGAGTTTTTAATTGCACAAAAGCAGTTGCAATATACATGGTTGAAAAAGGAAAAGGTAAAATCATCAATACATCTTCTGTGGTTGCACTTTATGGAAATTTTGGTCAATCGAATTATGTAGCTACAAAATCTGGAATAATTGGTTTAACAAAAGTCTGGGCTCGTGAGCTTGGACGAAAAGGAATTTGTGTAAATGCAGTTGCTCCAGGTTTCATCGAAACTGAAATGGTTCAAACGATGCCTGAAAAAATTCTTCAAATGATGAAAGATAAAACTCCACTTGGAAGACTCGGTAAACCCGAAGAGATTGCAAGCGCCTATTTATTTTTAGCTTCAGACGAAGCAGATTTTATTAACGGTGCAGTACTAAGTGTTGATGGAGGTATCACTCTATAATGGCGAAAGAAAAACTATTCGAAATCAAAAAACGAAATGCCGTCATTAAAGGAATTGGTTCTTACGCTCCTGAAAGAGTTTTAACAAATCAATTTTTCAATGAATTGCTTGGTGAAGATGTTGATACATGGTTACAAGAAAATTTAACAATAAAAGAAAGAAGATGGTGTAATCAAAATCAGTCAACTGCTGATTTGTGTATTGAAGCTGCAAAAGTTGCACTTCAAAATGCTAACATTTCAGCTGAGGATTTAGATTTAATAATTGTTGCAACTGATACACCTGAATACATTTCTCCCTCTACATCTTCAGTGGTTCAATACAGACTTGGTGCTAAAAAAGCGGGAACATTCGATATCAATACAGCTTGTGCTGGCTTTGTTACTGCTTTGAATGTTGGGAGTAAATTCATTATGGCTGATGAACATTACAAAAATGTGCTTGTTATTGGTGCCTATGCTATGAGCAAGTACCTCGATTTACAAGACAAAAAAACAGTTACGCTTTTTGCGGATGGTGCTGGTGCGGTTGTTCTTTCTGCAGAAGAATTTACTAATAGAGGTTT
>JAOAHM010000087.1 GCA_026415235.1 Ignavibacteria bacterium
GGAAAGAACCTCACTAAATTTTATTTGACAAAATTTTTCATAATTAAAACGATTGAAAAAATTTCAATTCAAAAAAACTTTCAAATCAATGCCGAAATAAAACAAATCAAAAACTTGAATTACTTAAATAACATATTCACAATGAAAGTCGCACCAAGAATACCAGCAACATCCGCCATCAATCCAACTGGTAGAGCATATCTTGTCTTTTGAATGTTAACTGCACCAAAGTAAACAGCAAGGACATAGAAAGTTGTCTCAGTACTGCCGAAATAAGTCGAAACCATAATTCCAAGTAGCGAGTCAGGTCCGTGTGTTTTGATTATTTCAGTCATAATTCCAAGTGAGCCAGACCCTGAAAGTGGTCGCATCAATGCCATTGGTAATGCTTCAGCTGGCATTCCTATTAAATTCGTTAAAGGTGACAAAACATAAACAAGCAAATCCATTGCTCCACCATATCTAAATATTCCAATTGCAGCAAGCATCGCAACCAAATATGGAATTATTCTAACTGCGACATTAAATCCTTCTTTCGCACCTTCAACAAATTTTTCATAAACTTTTACTTTCTTTATCAAACCAAATGTTAAGAAAGAAAAAATTAAAGCAGGGATTGCAAGTATTGAAATGTATCCAATTACAAGTTTGAATGTTTCAGGATTAATCCAACTAAGCAAACTTCCTATAATTTTTCCGAGGGGAGTAAAAATCGAAAGCAAAATCAAAAGAATAATTGATGCAATAACAGATAAACTTTTTTTTCTTGATTTAATCCAGCCAGAGAAATCATTTTTAATTAAAGGATAGTTTGCAAAAATTTTTGCAGCAGTTACTCCTGTAATTGTTGCGCAACTTGCACCAAAAATCGAAGTGCCAATAATTATAGCTGGATCTGAGGAACCTGCTGCTGCACGAATTGCAATAGCTGTTGCTGGAATTAATGTAAGTCCTGCAGTGTTGACTGCAAGAAACATACACATTGCATCTGTTGCTGTATCTTTTTTTGGATTGAGTGTATTCAAATCTTCCATTGCTTTTAATCCAAAGGGAGTTGCAGCGTTACTCAATCCGAGCATGTTCGCAGAAATATTCATAATCATCGAGCCCATTGCAGGATGGTCTTGAGGAACATCGGGAAATAAAAATTTTGTAATTGGTCTTACTGACTTTGCAATAATTTTTATTAAACCAGCTTCTTCGGCAACTTTCATTACACCAAGCCAAAGCGCCATAATTCCGATTAAACCAAGTGCAATCTGAACTGCAGTATTAACAATATCTAACAAACCATTTGTCAAACCTTTCATCTTTAAAAAACTAACTTCTTCAAACTTTGCATCAAGAGTTAATTCAGATTCAAATTGTTCCTTTACCACAAACTCAGCAATCAAATCATTTTTCTCTCCCAATGCTTTTGCCATTGTTTTCCAGATTTCAGGTGCGTTGCCATTAACATCAATAATTAATCTTCCTTTGTTTTTATCAGTGAAAATTAATTTTGCTGGCAATTTGACATCATTATCATAATTCTGATTGTAGAAAGAATTGAACTTAGATTTTTCGATATAAACAATTCCTTGATCTTCTTTTTCAAAACCTTTAGTTGAAGATTGATAATTTATTTCGAGCCAATCTTTGTTTCGATATTTGTCTTGATAAATATCTCTGGCATCAAAGTAAACTGCTGTTCCGATGCCGAGTATGATGAGACCAATCCAAACATAATTGAGCATTTCTCACCTCTTTTTGTGCTTCAATTTTTAATTAAGAATAGAAGTAATTGAATTTTAATTTCTCAGACTGGTTAATCATTTAATCACAACAATTTTTCTTCTAAATGGAAAAGAATGGTTTCCATTCACATTTCGTACAACAACTTTCAATTCACAATTATTTGGCTTAAAAGTTTGATCGAGTGGAATAACAAGTTTCTTTTGAGTTTTATTAATCACAAACTTGGCATTTACATTCTGAGTATCAATTTGGGCAAGATAAAAAGTTGTATCTATTCCTTTGTTCTGGTCATCAATGAAAATTTCAATTGATTTATTTTTTGAAATAGAAATAGTATCAGATGGGATTGAAAGTTTCACAATTCCCTGTCTTAAATATCTACCTAATCCTCTAAAAATTCCCCAAGCTTGAATTTGATTAAATTCATCTATAATTAATCTTTGTTCTTCGTAAGCACTTGTGTGGAATGCACACTCAACTAAAATTCTTGGTGAGTTAGTTTTTCGTAAAACAGAAAATCCAGCCTTAGGATAGATTAAATAATCAGAATAAGTTCCGTCGAAAGAACCAAGTCCACCACTATTGCCCATTGCATAACTTAAATCTCTTTGAACATATTTTGCGATGTCGTGACTTGAGTGGTCATACTCGTAATCCGTCGGAAAAGCATGATAGTATGTTGAAGTGTAGTTTGTATAGATATCGCCAGGTCTTCCAGGTGCGTTGTGATGAATAGAAATAAAAATATCTGCGCCCCACTCGTTAGCAAGTCGTGAACGGTCATCTAAAGTAATAAAAGTATCTTTATCTCTTGACATCATCACATTTGCTCCAGCTTTAGTAAGATAATCTCTGAGATAAAGAGCTACTTTCAAATTTATATCTGCTTCGACAGCTAAACCTGCAGGACCTTTATTTTTTCTATCAGTTCCACCATGACCAGGATCTAAAAATATTTTCATTCCTTGAAAATAAGGTGAGAAAAATTTAATCGTTGAGTCTCTTTTATCTTCTGGATACCAATCAAAAGGTTTCACATAATAAACATTGTAAACAATCTTTTTTGTTACACAACCTGAGATGAATAAAATCGTGAAAAGAAACAAAAATATTTTAGTCCATCGCATTGCTATCTCTTTTTTGTTCAATCATTACACAAACAAATTTAATTACATCAAATTAAAATTAACTAATCAAGACGCTTTAAACTTTGTATCTAATTCTTGAAATCAACACGAATATTTGTAATACTTTCACTGATTGACCTGCCTTTCGCAAAAATCAAAAACAAAATTTCATTCCATACGAAAAGCGGTGGAATGATAATAACTACTCGCAAAAAATTTCGAATGAAAAGATTAAAAATTTTATCAAATACTCTTCGCACTTTTGACGAAAAATTTTTCTCAGATGTATGATAAACTTTTAAACCAAACAATAACTTTCCAACTGAAGCATTGAATAAAATTTCAAAAAGAAAAAAGTAAAGCTCGAATGAAATTAAGAGAAGGAAAATTTTTTCTATCGTAATCTCATCAAAAAATTCTGGATAAAAAGTAAATACCAATCCAAACAAAACTCCTAAAAGAATTACATCAATTAAGAATGCAAATAATCTTGAAAGTATAAGACTAAGACGATGAATTTTATTTTCCATTAATTCTAAGATTTTAAATGTTTTACAAGTTCGAGTAATTCGTGCGGTTTTATGTTGATGTAAACATTATCATTAATCACTAAGGTTGGAACATACAATTGACCATTAGTTTTTTCTTCAAACTCTCGTCGGTAGTCAGAATTTAACTCAATATTTTTTTCGATAAAATCATGACCATATTGTTCTAATATGATTTTAGCTATTCTACAATTCTGACAATTTGATGTAGTAAATAATTCAATCTTTGGTTTCATAGATTTAGCAGAAAATAATTTTGAATTGCTGATACACCTGAAGCTGGTTCAAACTTGTAACCAACTTTTTTTAATGTAAATTCAAGAGCTGAAATCATACTTATCATATCAAGTTCATCATAATAACCAAGATGAGATATTCTGAATAATTTACCTTTATAATTTTCCTGACCACCAGCAACGGTTATCCCAAATTCATACTTAAGAGTTTCGTTAAATTTTTTGAACTCAATTCCTTCAGGCATCAAGACTGCAGTTATTGCATTCGAAGGATTTTTACTCAACAAATTCAAACCGAGAGCTTTTACACCAATTCGAATTCCTTCGGCAAGTCTAAAGTGTCGTTGCCATATATTTTCAATTCCTTCGTTCTTAATCATCTTAAGTGCTTCGTTCGCACCAATCACTAAAGTTATTGCTGGTGTCCATGGAGTATCACCACTTTCAAGAGCTTTCTTTGCTTTCTTTAGTGAAAGATAAAAAGTTCGATTTTCGGTTTGATTAATTTTTTTCCATGCCCTTTCACTCACTGCAATGAAGGCAAGCCCGGGTGGAATCATCAATCCCTTTTGTGAACCAGTGAGAACAATATCCAAATCCCACTCGTCCATTTTGAGTTCAATTGCACCGACAGAAGTAATTCCATCTACAATGATTAAAGCATCAGAAATTTCATGAACTGCTTTTGCAATTTCTTTTACATCAGTAACAGTTCCAGAAGAAGTTTCACTATGAGTTAGATAAATAGCTTTAACATCAGGATTGGCTTTAATCAATTCAACGATTTCGTCAGTTGTTGGAGGTTCGCCCCAATTCTTTTTCACTTCTATTGGTATTCCTCCAAAAGTTTTAATTAATTGTCCCCATCGTTCACCAAATTTTCCACCATTTACGAAAATTGCTTTTTCATTTTCATCAATCACATTTGCAACGGATGCTTCCATTGCACCAGTTCCACTTGAAGTTAAAGTAAATACATCGTTTTCAGTTTGAAAAAGGTATTTAATGTTCTTGTTAAGTTCTGCAAAAATTTCTTTGAACTCAGGATTACGATGATGAATGATTGGTTGTGCCATCTTCAAAAGAATGCTTTCAGGAACTGGAGTTGGTCCTGGTGTGAATAATCTTTTCTTAAACATTTTTCCTCACATTTTTTTACAAAATTAAAAGATAGTTTTAGAATATGATAATATGATGACCTGCGAGAATTTTTCTAAGTTAATTACATGTAATTAAATAAGTCTTGATTGAATAAACGGAATTGAAAATTGTTTTAATAATCCTTTGTTATCGTTCTGTTTTGAAAACAACTCTTCCGATACAAATCTCGAGTAGGTG
>JAOAHM010000008.1 GCA_026415235.1 Ignavibacteria bacterium
CCAGCACCAACACCAAGGAAAAAGAATATTGTAACTTCTTTTGGTAATCCTGTTAGTGATGTTTGGTATGTAATGTGGGATTCAGTGAATATACATTTTCCTCAAATGTTTGTTGGAAGAATTCCAGCAAATAATGATGCCCAAGTATTGCTCTATCTACAAAAACATCAAAAGTATTTACAACAGAAATATGATTTGTTTAATAAATCGTTCATATTTTTTAGTGGAGGCGATGCAACAAAACCATCGGAGTTAACTCAAATTATTGCTGCCAATGAGTTTGTGATGAATAATTATGTTAAAGCATCACCTTTATTTGGAAATGCAAATCATTTTTATAAAACTATTACACCACCTTCTAACTTTGGTCCTTACTCTCTGGATTATGTTCAAAGGGTAATTGATGAAGGAGGTTTGTTTATATCTTACATTGGACATAGTGGAACAAGAACTTGGGATAATTCAATTTCTGAAGTTGAACATATAAAAAATAAATACAATGATAGGTTCCCACTTATCAGTGATTTTGGATGTTCAACAGGAAAATTTGCTGAACCAGATGTTGATGCATTTGGAGAGCTTTTTGTTTGTCAATCACCAAATGGACAAGCTATTGCGTATTTAGGAAACTCAAGTTGGGGTTATTTATCTACATCCCTAAGATTTCCAAGATTGTTTTATGAAATACTTGTTCGAGATAGTTTGAAAGGAATAGGCAGAGCCCATACTCTTGCAAAGATTAGACAATTGAACGAAACAGGAACAGGTGATGTAAATCGTGTTTTCACTTATTGTAATTTGTTATTTGGTGATCCAATAATTGGTCTAAAGTTTCCAGATAAACCAAATTTTGTGGTTAACAATTCCAATATTAAACTATTAACTGAACAACCAAATGATCAACTTGATTCAGTGAGATTTAGAGTTGTTATCTCAAACTTTGGAATTGTAAATGGAGATAGTATTAAAATAGGATTTTTAGATATCTTTAATGACTCAACACTACAGACTAAAGTTGTCAATTTACCCTTCATTAAATTTCAAGATACAATTCAAGTAACTTTTCCAGTTGGTAAACATATTGGAAATAGAACATTCAAAGTAATCATCGATCCTGAGAACTTAGTTCAAGAAATTTATGAAGATGATAATTCAGCTAAATTTGATTATGTAATTAATTCAACTTCTTTGACGACTTTAGAATTATCAGAATTAAACAATACTCAAAAAGAAGAAATTGAAGTTCTTAATCCATTCGTAAAAAGAAAATCTTCTTTAGAAAGATTTATATTGGAATTATCAACATCAAAAGACTTTAATCAATCAAGAACTTTTCTTCAAACTTTTGATACATTAATTACAAAAGTTGCGTTAACTAATTTAATCCCAAATCAAAGATACTACTATAGATTAAGATTGGATGAGCCAGATGCATTTTGGAGTAAAACACGTTCCTTTATTCAAGGAAAATCAAATCTTAGTGTTTTATACGATAGTTCCATCGTTAGCAATGAATTTTTTGAGTATTATCAGGCGAGTTTTGATACAAATAGTAAAGCTTGGAAATTAGATTTAAAAAAACAATCTCTTAAAATTATATCAGGTGGTGGACATGATGGAGCTTTTGGTTCAATTCAGTGGAACGGTTATGAGCAACTACCAAATACTTATTATTGGGGTTTAGCAACAGCCATAATTGATTCAATCACATTGCAACCAACAACTATTCGATATTTCAATGTTCCTGATCCAGGGGTTAGTGATTCATTAACAAATTATGTAAATCGACTACAAGTTGGTACTTTAATTGCGATGACAATTTCTGCAGATGCAGCTCAAAATGTTTTAGGATGGAGTGGTGGAACTCCACCAAGAAATGCAATTAAAACTTTAGGCTCTCTTTATATTGATAGTATTCGATATCGTGAAGGGTGGTGTATTCTCGGTAAAAAAGGTGCACCAATAGGCTCTGTGCCAGAAGACTATAAAAAATTATTTGCTGGTGTAGCGCAGATTGAAATTTCTAAAAATGTAAATTTTGACTCAGGTTATGTTGTATTTCCAGAATTTAGATTAGCAAGTCAATGGAATTTCGTAAAAATCGAATCAGAAAGACCATCACAATCGAACATAATTTTTATTCCACTTGGAATTCGAGCAAATGGTCAAGTAGATACACTTTATCAATATCAAACAAATCAGGACTCAATAAACCTTCAGTCACTTAATGCAAAAATTTATCCGTCACTAAAAATATTAGCAAAATTCTATGCAAATCCTTTGAAGGAATCTCCAAAAATTTATTCAATAGGTGCAAATTATGTAGCTGTACCTGAACTTGCTGTCAATTATCAAACTATATCAACAAATAAAGATACAATAATGCAAGGTGAACAAATAAATTACCTTGCGAAAATTTATAATGTTGGAAAATCAACTGCTGATACTTTTAGAGTTTTACTCGAACTAATAAGAAATGATAATACAAGTTATGTTTTAATCGACACGGTGATTACACAATTAAATACTAATAGCTACATCACATTAAACTATTCTTATATCAATAAAGTTTATGATGGTTTTGGAAATTTCGCATTCAAATTAACAATCGATCCAGATAATTCAATTCAAGAATTTGTTGAACAGAACAATATATTTTTAAAATCATTCTATGTTAAAAAAGATACAACCACTTCCGTTTCAGCAGCTGCCGTTTCTGTATTGTTTAATGGAAGAGAAATTCGTGATTGGGAATTTGTTGAACCAGATGCAAGAATAGAAGTTAAAATTAATTATCCAATTTGGTTCCCAGTTACAGATACATCGGCTGTGCAAATTTACCTTGATGGTCAAAGATATTATGCAAATCAAGTTAATTTTGATTACGACACAATCGAACGAAAAATCAATGTAACCTTAGAAACTAAACTTTCGAAGGGAGAACATAATCTTAGAGTTTATCTGAAAGATGCTTTTGGTAGAATTTCAAATCAACCTATCATTGACAAATATTTCAAAGTAACTGCAGACCTTGAATTAAGAAATGTTTTCAACTATCCTAATCCTTTCAACAATGGAACTCATTTTACTTTTGTATTGACTCAAATTCCAGATGAAATTCAAATAAAAGTTTATACTATTTCAGGTAGATTGATTAAAGAGATGAAACTCTCAGCAGCAGAATTGACTACTAACTTTAATAAAGTATTTTGGGATGGAAGGGATGAAGATGGTGATTTAGTTGGAAATGGAGTTTATCTCTACAAAATTATTGCAAGAAAAGGTGATAAAGTTCAAACAACAATTCAGAAACTTGCGGTGGTTCGATGAAAAAATTTTCAATAGGGATTTTATTCCTCAATTTGTTTATAGTTAATTTATTTTTAGCTCAGAAAGGAAATGATATTTTACCAGTAGAATTGATTTACTTTGAAGCTCATAGATTATCAAACGGAGTTCTTTTACGATGGGGCACAGCAACTGAAGTGAATAATTTTGGTTTCGAAGTTCAACGAGCTGACTCAACTAAACATTTTTTAGGAATTGATTTTGTACCAGGAAGTGGAACCTCAAATTCACCAAAACATTATTTCTATATTGATTCAACAATAACAGAGAGTGGAAGATATTACTACCGATTAAAACAAATTGATATTGATGGTCATTATCGTTTTTCCGATACAGTTCAAATTTTTGTCAGCATAACTCAGGTAGAACAAAATAAAACAAAGGAAAAAATTGAAGTAAATATTTTCAATAATTTATCCTCAAAAGAACTACAAATTGAAATTTCCAATTTAAATGATATTAGCAATTTTGAAATAAATCTTTTCAACCTGCTTGGTCAAAAAGTTTTTGAAAAAAAATTCGACACAAATAATTCAATTCTAAAAATAAACTATAACTATCTTTCTTCAGGTATTTATTTTCTTGCAATTCATTCAAGACAAAGATTATTAATTACAAGAAAATTTATTGTGATTCACTGATTTAATTTCTTTCCCTAATTTTTTAGATTGAAAAAAAATGAGGATAAAATGCGGATAAAAACTGTTTTATTCTGTTTTCTGCTTATAACTTTTCATCTTCAAGCTCAAGGTTTGAGAGATTTAAAGAACAACAATCAATTTACTGGTGGACTTGGTCTTTCATGGATAAACGGTGAACCTTATTATTTATTTAATTTGTCACCAGATTTGAGTTTCGGAAAATTTGGAATCGGTCTTGATGTAAATTTTAGAATTGATAGAAATGGAAATTTAAGGAACGAAGATTTTAACACTTTCTCCGATTATTTGAGTTTAATTAAATATGTTAGGTATGGTCAGAAACGTGAACCTTTTTACATTCGTGTCGGTGGACTCGATAGAGCAATTTTGGGGCAAGGAAATATAGTTTATTATTACAACAACAGAGCATCTTACGATAACAGAAAAATTGGAGTTGAGCTTGACATTGATTTTGGAAAGTTTGGATTTGAATCCGTTTACGGTGATTTAAGTGGAAAAGGGTTATTAGGTCTTCGTGGTTATACAAGACCACTTCAATTCACCGACTTAAAAAATGTACCAATAATTGGAAAACTTGAAATCGGTGGAACTTTTGCGACAGATTTAAATGACTACTCAGGGGTAACTAACGCTACGATTGACCCAAATACAAAATCACTTAAAATACTAAGCGATGAAGGAAATATCTCCATTGTCGGATTGGATGCACTACTGCCAATCTTCAAATCAAATATTGTTAATATTGATTTGTATTCAAACTTTACGAAAATCTTAAAATTTGGAAGTGGAGCAACGCTCGGTGCTGGATTTTCTTTCAATGGATTAGGAATTGTTTCAGTTGATTTAAAGTTCGAAAGATGGTTCAATGGTGACCAATTTATTCCAAGATATTTCAATCAATTGTATGAAGTAAATCGTTTAAGAGTTGATTCATCAATAGGGCTTGTTGGAAGTAGAGCAAGAGAACTTAAATCAGCAAGGTCACTTGGAAATTCTTACTATGGTGAGTTGTTAATTGATTTATTGAACTTCGTTCAAATTTTCGGTTCTTACTCGAGATATGATAAAATTTCAAATTCAGGAATTTTGAGATTGGAAACTGACTTATCACCAAAAAATGCAAGCTATGTTTTTAGAGCTTACTATGATAAAGTTGGAATACAATCTGAAAAAGATATTTTTACTTTAGACGATAAATCAATTCTCACAGCTGAAGCTGGTTATAAACCAATCTCATATTTGCTTGTTTCGTTTATATATCAATGGACATTTGCACCAGTTTATGATGTCAATGATAAAGTAATTAGTTACAAATCACAGAAAAGGATTGAGCCAAGAGTCTCTTTAGTTTTCCCTTTAGCTTTTGGTGGTAAAAAATAATTGACGAAAATATATCAGGTTGAGATGTATTGATATCTCAACCTGATAAATTATTAAATTCTTTCCTCAAGCCACTTACGAAATGCATTTACAGTTTCGAAATAAAGATTGTTCATTTTTATGACTTCATCCTTTGCATAAGAATCCCACACAACCGATGCGATATCAATTCCAGCTTCACGAGATGCAATGATATCAGCAATTGAGTCACCCACCATCAATACTTCTTCTTTTTTCAAATTGAATTCATTCAAGAATTTAATTATTCCCTCAGGAGATGGTTTGTGATTGACAACATCATCGCCCGTGATAATCAAATCAAAAAAATTTTTTATTCCCAAAACTTCAAGAGTTATATCTGTAGTTTTTCTACCTTTACCTGTGAAGATTGCCGTAATTATGTTTTTTTGTTTTAGTTCTTTTAATATGTCAACAATACCTGGATAAAGGTCTGCCATTCTTGGATGATTTTCACGGTAGAATTTATAATATTCATCATAAACTTCTTTAAATTTATCACCATTAAATTTTTCACGAAGAATTACATCTTCCGTGGGACCAAACATTGCAATAATTTCTTCGTCAGAATAAGTTCTACCTTCATACTTTTGAGCGATATGATTAAATGTAGCGAAGATTAATTCATTTGTTGATGTTAATGTTCCATCAATATCGAAAATTATTCCTCTATATTTTTTCATTTTTAATTTATCTCAAATTAATTCTGAAAAATTTTCCATCCATGTTTGAGATTATTAATTGATTTGAATTAATAAACACGACATTATTAAGTCGTGAATTTCCAAAATATAATTTCTTGAATAATTTAGCTGTGCTTTTCTCTACGATGTAAAGAGTTCCATTTTTTGCAGGAACAAAAATTAAATTATTCCTCTCGCCAATTTGAATTGGATTTGTATCTAATCCAAAATCAAGTGATGATTTCCATTTTAATTTTGGTAATTGATTGTTCAATTGAATTGCATAGAGAGTATCGGTTAAGCCTTTCACAAAAAGAGTTGTTTTTTCATTATCAATTCCAATCGTTTCCCAACTGTTGAATTCATTCGTTCTAAATAATGTTTTGCCTGAATTAAAATCTATGAATGAAATGTACTTATCAGGACCAGAAATTATTATTCTATTTTGTTTATCAATTATTGGAGAAACTGCTGCAGGTGAAAAATAAAAATTTTTATTCTCTGACCATTTCCAATTTACAAGAATTGAATTATCCTCGTTAATCTTGATCGAATAAAGGTAGCTATCCCAATTCCCAATTACAATGTTATCTTGAACTTTAAGTGGAATTGTCTCGAAATTTTTTTCAGCAATTTTAATTGAATGAAAATTAAAATTTTTCAAGTTGATTAAATTGATTTTTCCATCATTCGAAAAGACAATCAAAAAATTTTTATGAATAACTGGAGATGCAATTATTGAGTTAGTGAGTTCGATTTCTTTGATTAAACTACCATCCGATTTTCTCAAAAAGTAAACTTTCCCATCAGCACCACAGAGAATAAGATATCTTCCATAAATAATTGGTTGTGCAAAAAATGAAGTACCAAGATATCTTTTCCAGATTAATTTACCATTTAATTTGATTGAATAGACTAGTCCACTTAAATCAGAGAAATATAATTTATCTCTTTGAATGATGCCTGTTTTAACAACAGTTGTTTTTGTATCAAAAATCGAACTTGATTGATCAAAGCTTGGTTGTTTTGCTGCTTTACTTGACGGATTTGATGATTCAATTTTTGTAATTGAATTCTTATAGAAGTTTTTATTTTCATCAAAATCAATTGTTTGAATTGAAATTGTATCATCATAAATAGAAACCAAATTATATCCAGGAGTTTTACCTTTACTTAACGAAGACCTTCCCATCGCACCTTTCAATTCTTTGAAAGTCATTGGACGGTTTGTATGTCCGTGTCCAACTAAAACAAAAACTTTTTCAATCTTTGATAAAGTATTAATCACTTCTTCACTATTATCAATCTCGCTATCAAGAGGATGATGTACGGCAAAAATCACTTTAGTTGATGAAGGTAATTTTTCGAGTTTAGATTTTAACCAGATTAAATCTTGTGGTGAAATGTGACCACCACCACCTCTTAATGGAATTCCACTATTTAAACCGATAAAACAATATTCATCCTTAAAAAATAAAAACTTATCATCACCAAAAAGTTGGTTGAATTGTGTGCATCCCGATTCACTCCATTTTGTATCATGGTTTCCAGGAATGATAAAGTAAGGTTGGTTGAGCTGATTAAAAATTTCTTTTGCTTTCATTAATTCAGAATTCAATCCCTTTTCAGTCACATCACCAGTTATGATAGTGAAATTAATATTCCTTTGATTGATATCTTGAATTACATAAGTCAAATCTTTCTCAGCATTCGGTGAACCAATGTGAGTATCTGTAATCCAAGCAAACTTTATTTGTGAGTAAGCTAAGTGAAAAAAGATTAATGAGACGAATAAAAATTTCTTCAAGAAAACTTTCATAAATTCAAACCAAAATTTATTGCAAATTAACAAAGAGAATTTTCTGTAAAAATTAGAAACATTTTGATAATATCTTTGAAACAGAAACAAAAAATTAAGAAATGCTTAAAATCTCTTTCAGTTGAAATGTATTTAATTTCAATGATATATTGAATTACAAAATTAACTTATTGATTAACCTTCATTGAAGAAATCAAATTAATCAAGGAAAAAGATAGAAGTTTATGGCAAGATTTAGAAATTTTTGCATTATAGCTCACATTGACCATGGTAAGTCCACTTTAGCAGATAGATTACTCGAACGAACTGGTGCAATCTCTGAAAGAGAGCTTGTTGATCAAGTTCTTGATGATATGGATCTGGAGCGTGAGAGAGGTATTACAATAAAATCTCATGCAGTACAAATGAAATATCGTCATACTGACGGTGAAGAATATATTTTAAATCTAATTGACACACCTGGACATGTTGATTTTACTTACGAAGTTTCTCGTTCACTTGCAGCTTGCGAAGGTGCTTTACTTGTAGTTGATGCCTCGCAAGGTGTGGAAGCTCAAACTATAAGTAATCTTTACATGGCAATTGATGCAGGGTTAGAGATTATTCCTGTTATTAATAAAATAGATTTACCAAGCGCTGATATTGAAAATGTTTCCCAGCAGATAATTGATTTGATTGGTTGTAAAAAAGAAGAAATAATTCTTGCATCGGCAAAACAAAAAATTGGTGTAGATGAAATATTAAAAGCAATTGTAGAAAGAATTCCACCTCCACCAAATAATCTTGATAAACCACTTCGAGCATTAATTTTTGATTCTAAATACGATACTTATCGTGGAGTTGTAACATACATAAGAGTTTTTGATGGTGAATTAAAAGAAGGTCAAAGAATTAAGTTTTTTAGAACCGATAAAACTTTTGTAGCAGAGGAAGTTGGAGTTCTTGAATTAAAACAAGTGAGAACTGGTTATTTGGAATCGGGCAATGTTGGTTATTTAATTGCAGGCATTAAAGATGTTCACGATACAAAAGTTGGTGATACAATCACCACAGTTGATAATCCAGCAACAGAACCACTCGCTGGTTATAAAGAAGTAAAACCAATGGTGTTTAGTGGATTGTATCCAACCAATAGTGATAAATATCAAGAATTGAGAGATGCTTTGGATAAATATGTATTGAATGATGCTGCTTTAACATATCAACCAGAAACTTCCGCTGCGCTTGGATTTGGTTTTAGATGTGGATTCCTTGGTTTACTTCACATGGAAATAGTTCAAGAACGTTTAGCCAGAGAATTTAATCAAGACATTATCACAACAATACCTAATGTTGAGTATCATGTAATTAAAAGAAATGGGGAAAAAGTAATAGTTGATAATCCTGCTCACATGCCTCCCCTTGGTGAGATTGACTATATCGAAGAACCTTATGTTAAGGCTCAGATAGTTACTCCTGCCGAATACATTGGAAACATAATGAAACTTTGCATGGAAAGAAGAGGAATTCACAAAAGCACAACTTACTTAAGTCCAACAAGAGTTGATATGCAATATGAATTGCCACTATCTGAAATTATTTTTGACTTTTATGATAAGTTGAAGTCAATGTCGAGAGGATATGCATCATTTGATTATGAATTTATTGGATATCGTGAATCCGATTTAGTTAAAGTTGAGATACTTCTAAATGGTGATCCTGTTGATGCATTCTCATTTATAGTTCACCGCTCAAAAGCATACGAGTGGGGAAGAAAACTTTGCTCTAAATTGAAAGAATTAATTCCAAGACAGTTATTCGAAGTTGTCATTCAAGCTGCGATTGGAAGCAAAGTAATTGCAAGAGATGTAATTAAACCATTAAGAAAAAATGTTCTCGCAAAATGTTATGGTGGTGATGTAACGCGAAAAAGAAAACTTCTTGAAAAGCAGAAAGAAGGTAAAAAGAGAATGAAGCAAGTTGGAAATGTGGAAATTCCTCAAGAAGCATTTCTTGCAATCCTATCAATGGAGGATTAAGCTTATCAAATCTTTAATCATCAACTGGAACAAAATTTCTTAAATGAATTAAGAAAGAAAAATTTTTGTAATAATTGAAAAAGGAGATTATTGAATGAATTGGCTCAAAGAATATTGGCAGAAACGACAGGAGAAGAAAAGAAGAAAAGAAGAAGAAAAAGCTAAACGAACTTTGAAAGAAAAATTTGTAGATAATTTTAAAAACTTACTATGGGCTTTAGTTGCTGCATTAATATTAAAAACTTTTGTAATTGAAGCTTACACAATTCCAACTGGCTCAATGGAAGATACTCTATTGCCAGGTGATTTTTTGCTCGTAACAAAATTCACACATGGTGCAACAACTCCGAGAAATATTCCTTTCACAAATATTGCATTGCCATACTATCAATTTCCACGACTGAAAGAAATCAAACGAGGGGATATAATTGTATTTGAATATCCTGGTGATAGAGATGAATTACGTCATGAAGAAATCATGAATTATGTTAAAAGATGTGTTGGACTTCCAGGAGATACAATTCAAATTGTTGATAAAGTGCTTTATGTAAATGGTGAGTTGTTTCCACCACCTCCAAAGATGAAATTTCTAAATCCAATTCCAACACCTAAAGGTATTTCAAATCCATTTATCTTTCCAAAGTACTCCAACTGGAATGAAGATAATTACGGACCACTCTATGTTCCAAAGAAAGGAGATACAGTTTATCTTTCATTATCCAATATTGAACAATATAGAACTTTAATTAATCGTGAATTTGGTAAAGAAGTTGTGAAAGTTATTGGTCAAGATATTTTTATTGATGGAGTGAAGACTAATACTTATGTAATAAAAAAAGATTATTACTTTATGATGGGAGATAATAGAGACGACAGTGCAGATAGTCGTTTCTGGGGATATGTCCCTGATGATTTAATAATTGGTGAACCTTTAATTATTTATTGGTCTTGGGATCGAGATTTACCGATGTTTCCAGATTTGATTCGAAAACTTTCATCAATTCGATTGAATCGAATAGCCAAATTAATTTGAGTTACTTATGAAAAAAATTTTTTTAATTTTCTTCATCAACTTTTTTTCAATTTTAAGTTTTGGTCAGACTAAGTATTTAATTTACTTCAAAGATAAAGGTGAACAAGATAAAGTCTACTTCAAGAAATCTTCAATCGAAAAAGAATTGTACCAATTGTTTACACAGAAAGCTATTGAACGAAGAAGAAGAGTTTTAGGCGAAGAAATTTTTTTGTATGGTGATTATCCAATATATCCATTATACATTCAGAAACTTGATAGTTTGGGAATTCAAATTATAAATAAGCTCAATTGGTTTAATGCGGTTTCTTGTTTTTTGAATGACGAACAAACTGAGTTAATTAAAAATTTACCATTTATTGAAAAGATTGAACCAGTGCGAGTTTTCAAATCAAGAAATAATGAAACTAATTCTTTCGTAAGTTTTGATTTACTTAAATCACAAAACAATTATGGTCCCTCTTTTGCTCAATTAAATCTATCAGACATTCCTCAAGTTCATTCGAAAGGGATATCTGGTCAAAATGTGATAATTGGACTTCTTGACTCAGGTTTCAGATGGAAAAGTCATGAAGCAATTCAAAATACTAATGTCATAGCTGAATATGATTTTGTATTTCGAGATTCAATTACTGCAAATCAACCTGAAGATAACCCCGCACAAGATGTACACGGTACAATGATACTTGGGATTGTAGCTGGAAAGATGGATGGTAAACTTTACGGTGCATCTTATAATTCGAAATTTATTCTTGCAAAAACAGAAGACATACGAAGTGAAAGAAGAGTAGAAGAAGATAATTATGCAGCTGCTCTCGAATGGATGGAAAGACTTGGAGTTGATGTAACAAGTAGTTCACTTGGTTATAGTGAATTTGATGACCCAAATGAAAGTTATACTTATCGAGATATGAATGGACAAACAACAATTGTTGCAAGAGCAGTTGACTCAGCATTTCTTCGAGGTGTTGTAACCGTTACTTCTGCTGGAAACGAATACATGTCACCATGGAGATACATTGTTTCTCCAGCCGATGCAAAATATGTGTTAGCAGTTGGTGCAGTAAATCCTGACGGTTCAATTGCATCTTTTTCTTCTCGTGGTCCTACAAGTGATGGAAGAATTAAACCTGATGTTTGCGCTCAAGGAGTTTCAGTTTATACTGTTCAAACTGGTTCTTTATCAAATTATACTTATGCAAGTGGTACATCAGCTTCAGCTCCAATTGTTGCTGGAATTGCTGCACTATTAATTTCTCATTATCCTGATATTAATCAATATCAAGTGAGAGATGCTATTCGATGGACAGCAAGTCAAGCTAATAAACCTGATACTGTTTATGGATGGGGAATTGCAAGTGCAAAAAAAGCAATTGAATATCCTTTGATACTTAGAATTTTCAATGGTTACATTCTCAATAAAACATTTATAACTAACGAACAAATTGATAGTGTTCGATTGATTATTCAAACGGATTATTCAAATGAAATAATATTTAACGATAGAATGCAAAAAAGTTTGAATGGAATAAAATTTTTTTCGCCAAATCTTGCTTTGAATCTAAATTCAGATGATGTTTATAAATTTTACTTCATCTACTATAAGAATGGAATTAAGTATCGTGAACCTGAAGATGAACAACAATTTTATTCCTTACATCTTAATTCACTCAAAGTTTTTCCACCGAAAAAATCTTTGAATCAAGTTACTTCATTCAAGCTTTATCAAAATTATCCAAATCCATTTATTGAGAGAACGAGATTTCAATTCGAACTACCATCGCAAGATTGGGTCACAATTGAAATTTACGATTTGCTTGGTAGAAAAGTTAAAACCTTAGTGAAAGATGTTGGACTATCAAGAGGAATCCATAACTGGCTTGAATGGGATGGAACAGATGATAATGGTAATTTGGTTAGTGATGGAATTTATTTCTATCGCTTTAGTTCATTACAATTCAATCAAACAAAAAAATTAATCTTATTGAGGAAGTAAATCTAATGAGCAACTCCATAAGAAAAACAGAATTATTTTTAGAAGAATTCAAAACTTTGACAAATAAAGACCTTAAAAATGAAATAGATGTTTTCAACTTAATTGAGGTTATTTACAGGTTAGATAATTTTCAACTGCTCGAAGATTTAGCTTTCTTATCAAAGTATTGTGTTGGTTTATATCACATTTTAGGTCAGAATAAAACAGAAGTCTCTGACGATTACAAAAAGGAAATCACAAAAAATTTTACTGAAGTGATTGAACAAATCAAATCTAAATTAAACGAAATAATTTCTCATTTCTCTGAATTTGAAAAAGAATCGTTCAAAACGAGATATTTCGAGATGACCCAATCAGGAATGAATAATTTGTTTTCTATCATTACTGATTTTAGTGAAATAAAACTTTTTCTTAATCAAAAGAAAAGAACCAACCAGTTTTAATTTGCTCAACTAAGTCATCGTAACTCTCTGTTCTAAAATTTTTATAATTGTTCAAACAATTAGACAACTCCTAATTTCAATCATTCAAAATACCTTCGAATTTGAGAAAAATATTCATGTTTCTGTTGAGGCATACTCATTGATTAATATTAGAAAAATCAATGAGGTCTAAAATGAAAAAAATAATTTTTGTTTTGGTTTTTGTTCTTATCGCAGTAAGTAGTTTAGAAGCGAAGAAGCCATTTTATTATGGTAGAGTAACATTTCATACTTTTTATTATTCTCTTGCACCATACGGAGAATGGATTGAGATAGATTACGGAATTTATGCATGGAGACCAACAAGAATTTATGTTGGATGGTCACCTTACTTAGTTGGAAGATGGGTATGGACACCGTACGGATGGTATTGGGATTCATATGAACCATTTGGTTGGGCAGTTTATCATTATGGTCGTTGGTATTATGATGATTATTATGGTTGGATTTGGATACCTGATTACGAATGGGCACCAGCATGGGTCGAATGGAGATATACCGATGGTTACATAGGTTGGGCACCATTACCACCGTATGCATCGTTTTCTATTACAATTGGAATTAGATTTTCAATCAATTGGTATTCGCCACATTACTATTGGCATTTTGTTCCAGTAAAATATTTCTGTGGATATGAGGTTCATCATTATGTAGTTGCTCCTAAGTATAAATATAGAATTTATCGTGAATCAAAAACATCTCTTGATTATAAGTATGAAGGTGGAAGAATTCTAAATTATGGTATAGATAGAAAGTTTATTGAGAGAAACGGTGGAAGAGTCATTGAAGCAAGAATTGAAGAGACTACTCGCATTCGAGATTTAACGGATAGAAGAAATGATGAAAAAGATAGAGTTATAATTTATCGTCCAGATGAGAGAGAAATTAATCGTAATATTGATGTAAAGATTAGAAGAACCGAGCGACAAACTTCACTTGATTTAAACAAAATTCAGACGCCAAGAGAAAGATTTGAAATTCGAGATAGAGAAAGAAACAATGAAATTGGTGAAAGGCATAAACGAGATGAAAATAATTTTAGAGATCGAAGTTTAGATCGAAATATTGAAAGAAATGATGAAAGAAATTTTGAAAGACGAGAAAATATTGATCACGAAAGGTTAAGAAATGAAAGTCGTGAAAACTTATACCAAAGAAATCGTTATGAGAATGAAATGAAACAGAACTTCCCACAAGAGCGTAAAAGCAATCGAGAATTTGAATTTAGAAAAGAATCAAATCAAAGGAGTTTAGAATCAAGTGGATTTGAAAGAGATCGAGAAGAGCGAAGAATTGAATTTAAAAGACAAAATCCATCACCTAATCTTCAAAGAGATGAATCTCGTAGTAGAGAAAATTTTGATGGTCGTCAATTAGAAAGAAAAAGAGAACGGTAGAAACTTTTTCAAATTCTCTCTCTCTCATAATCTAAAACGGAGCTTCAGATTTTCTGGCTCCGTTTTTTCTTTTAAAGAGAGATGATAGAAATTCATTTAATTACAATTTTTTAAAAAAAATTATTTATTAAGTGTTTTTATTTTCTGCTTCATTCTCTAAATTTGATCTGCATCGTTACAATTAAATGTAGATGCATAGTAATTGATTAATTAACCATGGAGGAAATTTAAATGAAAAAAGTTCTCATACTTTTCTTATTGTTCCCAATATTAATATATGCTGCAAATTACGAATCAAAAGGATATAATCTAATACAGAAATATTTTGAAGAAGGGAAAATTTCTTATCAAGAACAATTACTTCAAAAATTCTATTACATTTTTGATAAGAATAAACTTGATCCAAAATTTAAATTCGAAAACGATTATCCAGTTAAATGTGCAACTTCACTGATTATTGAATATCAGCGAAACAAACATTTACTTGATCAAAAGGTAATTAACGAAATTGATGCATTTCTCAATCCAGATAAATTCATGTCTCCTACTGCATTTACTTATGACTCACCAGGTGGAAAATTCCGATTAACTTATGAGACTACTGGACCAAATGCAGTTCCAACTGCTGATGGTAATGGTAATGGTGTACCAGATTTTGTCGAGTGGGTTGCAAGTTATTTTGATTATAGCTGGGCATTTGAAATAGACACACTTGGTTTTTTACCTCCACCAATTGGGACTGGAAAATATCAAGTAAGTTTTGAAGAGATGAGTGCTTATGGTTACACAACTGTTGTAAGCGGAACTCTAACAAGAATTGTGATGCATAGAAATTTCAATGGTTTTCCTCCTAATCAAGATCCAGAAGGTAATGTGAAAGGTGCTGCAAAGGTTACAGCTGCACATGAATTCAAACATGCTCATCAAATTGTTTATAATTATTGGAATGAACCTTCTTGGTATATCGAATTAGATGCAACTTGGATGGAAGATATTGCATACGATTATGTTAATGATTATTACAACTACATTACATCAACAGGTTCACCATTTACTTCTCCAGGTCAGTCGCTTGATGCTGGTGATGGATATGAAGACTGTAACTGGATGATTTTCTTAGGTGAAAGATTTAATGTGAATATTAACAGACAAATCTGGCAACGAAGACAGCAAGCACCTGGTGAAAACATGTTTGCGACTTTTAATTATGTATTATCAACATTCTATTCTTCAAATTTCCAAAATGCCTTTCGTGAGTACATTGTATGGAATTTTTTGACTAACTCAAGAGCAACTACAACTCATCCTGGATATGGTGAAGCTACATCTTATCCACTTGCTGTATTATGTACAACTGTAAGCTCATTTCCTTTCAATGGCAACAATTGTTCAATAACCAAATATGCTGCAAACTTTATTCGAATAAATCCATTGTCAAATTCAAATTCTTTGCAAATCAATTTTAATGGTGCTAATTCTCCGCATGTTTTCAAAGTAACTGTGGTTACAAGAAGAACAAATGGACTTGTTCAATCATTCGAAATTCCTCTTGATGCGAACAATGATGGTAGTTTCTTAATTCCAATTCCAAATAATCAACTTTCTTATGCAGGTTTATGTGTAGCTGTTGTTTCAGGAAATACTGGACCAACTTTTACATACTCAATTACAGAACAAACATCTTTCTCAACATCAGTTAGTTTGAATTCTGGTTGGAATTTATTGAGTATTCCCATTTCACTTTCGAATATGAGTTTTTCTTCTATATTCCCTGAAGCAACTTCAAATGCTTATGGTTATGATAATGGTTATCAAGTTGCAACAAATGCAGAACTTGGAAAAGGTTATTGGTTGAAGTTTGATCAATCATTAAACAAAAATTTGACAGGAACACCACAAAGTTCAATTCAAGTTAATGTTAAAGCTGGATGGAACATGATTGGTCCACTTCATAATAATATTCCTGTTGCAAATGTTTCATCCAATCCACCAAACATTATTCAATCTTATTTTTATGGATATAATAATGGTTATCAACAAGCAACAACACTTGAAAGAGGAAAGGGTTATTGGGTTAAAGTTTCATCAAATGGAACAATCACAATTCCATCCAGTTTTGCTAAGACAGAAGAAAATTTAAGTGATGATTTGAATAATGACATTTCAATTCTTAACAGTTCACCAAAAATAATTTTTGAAACGAATGACGGTCAACGAGCGACACTTTATTTAACTTCAAATACACTTTCGAAATCGAGTGAATTACCACCAGTCCCACCATCACAAGTTTTTGATGTTCGTTTTTCGGATAATACATTCTGTAAATCAATAAGTGAAAAAATCTATTATGTTGATTTTCAAGGCTCCACAAATGGATTGAAAATAAGATTGGAGAATATCTCGTCATCATTTAAAGTTTATGATGCTTTAACAGAGGAGCTAATTGGTCAATCTAAATCAGGTGAATTAAATCTAACCTTGAAATCCCAATCTAAACTTAGAATTGAAATTCAAAATGTTCCAGTTGAATTTAAATTGTTGCAGAACTATCCAAATCCTTTCAATCCAAAAACAAAAATTGTCTTCTCCCTCGAAAAAGATGGATTGACAAAGCTTGAAGTATATAATTCGCTTGGTGAGAAAATTGGTGTGCTTGCAGATGAAGTCCTTTCATCAGGTAGAGTCTACGAATTTGAGTTTGATGGTTCTAATCTATCGAGTGGAATTTATTTGATTAAGTTAAGTCAAGGAAATTCAGTTCAATTGAAGAAAATGGTATTAATTAAATAATTTATTTGTTGCTTCACTCAACAAGTGAATTTCATTTGTTGGGTGAAGCAATTTTTATTTTAAAAATTTAGGGAGGTTAAAAATGAAATCTTTTATTTTTTTGTTTCTTTCTCTAACACACCTTTTGTTATCTCAGAATTTCTGGAATAAAACAAATTTTCCCTCAGGTTCTCAAATAAATAGTGTTTACACTATCTTAGGATTAGAGGATAATTCTATCTTGATTGGGACTTATGCAATGGGAATATACAAATCAACCGATAATGGTTTGAGCTTTAATCAATCTGGTTTAAGTTCACAATGGATAATTAAACTTGCAAAAGATAATCAACAATCACTTTATGCGCTTACAATTGGTTCGACTTATGGGACAGGAGTTTTCAAATCAACCGATTATGGCTCAAACTGGACTCAGATTTGGTCATATCAAGGTGGATTGAATTGTTTGTTCGTTGACAATTCGAACAACATCTATGTTGGATTGAATTATTCCTCAGGTCAAGGAGGAGTTTACAAATCAAGCAATGGTGGATTAAATTGGGTTAATATTTTTCCTTATGCTGCAAATGTTTATGCAATAACAAAAACATTAAACGGTACTTTATTCTTAGCAGTATATGAAAATGGAATAGCTCATATTTATAAATCTACAGATGAAGGAGCGAATTGGTCTAAATATTCTTTTACAATAAATTTTACTGCGACAGATTTTGCAGTTCATTCGAATGGAACAATTTATTTAACAACAGCTGGTTATGGAATTTATAAATCGGTAGATGGGGGAAATAGCTGGCAGAATACTGCACCAACTGGACCTGAATTTAGCTGCATTTTAATTATTGGAAACACAATTTATGCTGGAACAAGAGGAAATTATGTTTATAAATCAACCAATTTAGGTCAAAGTTGGGAAGTTATTAACAGTGGAATGAGTCAAGATAGATATGTTTTGAGTCTTGGTTTATCAAAATCAGGCTACATCTTTGCAGGAATGGATTATGCTGGAATTTACAAATCAGTAAATAATGTCGTCTCTGTTTCTGATGAAACACAACAACCAGAGGAATTTTCTCTCTTTCAAAACTATCCCAATCCCTTCAATCCTACTACAACAATTGAATTCACTCTTGCTGAAGATGGACTAACAACATTAAAAGTTTATGATTTACTTGGTCGAGAAGTTCAAACACTTATAAATGAAGAACTTGAATCTGGAAGAATACATCGAGTTCAGTTTGATGGTAGTGGACTTTCATCAGGAGTTTATTTTTATCAATTAATTAATGGGCATAACAGGTCAACAAAAAGGTTAATTTTAATGAAATAATAAAGGGAGGTTCTTATGAAGCTCTTTTTAATTTTCATTTCTGTTTATTTCTCAATAATCAATGAGATTTATTCTCAATGGTTCTGGCAAAATCCTCTACCACAAGGGAATGATTTACATTCTGTTGATTTTATCGATGAATACACTGGTTGGGCGGTAGGTGCAGCTGGAACAATTCTTAAAACAACAAATGGTGGATTAAGTTGGTTTTTACAGCAAAGCAATACTAGCAATAACCTTTTATCAGTTGATTTTGTAGATGCTAATACGGGATGGGCTGTTGGAGAAGCTGGAATAATTCTTAAAACAGCTAATGGTGGTTCTGACTGGTTTACTCAATTAAGAGACTCAACATTTGGGCTTTATGCGGTTGATTTTATTAATACAACCACAGGATGGACTGTTGGAGATAATGGAATAATTCTTAAAACAACAAATGGTGGTTCAGATTGGTTTATTCAAACGGGTGGTTATTCATTTTGGTTA
>JAOAHM010000039.1 GCA_026415235.1 Ignavibacteria bacterium
TTTGTTGAAATGTTTGTTGGTGTTGGAGCAAGTCGTGTTCGTGATTTATTTGAACAAGGCAAGAAGTATGCACCTTGCATAATATTTATTGATGAAATTGATGCAGTTGGTCGTCAGCGTGGAGCTGGATTAGGTGGTGGCCATGATGAAAGAGAACAAACTTTGAATCAGTTATTAATTGAAATGGATGGTTTTGAGCCAAACAATGGAATAATAATAATCGCTGCAACTAACCGTCCTGATATTCTTGATCCTGCACTTTTGAGACCTGGTCGGTTTGATCGTCAAGTTGTGGTCGATCGACCTGATGTGAAAGGACGTGAAGGTATCTTAAAAGTTCATACGAGAAAAATTCCATTAGGTAGTGATGTTGACCTTGCTGTTATTGCTAAAGGTACTCCCGGACTTTCAGGTGCCGATTTAGCCAATCTCGTAAACGAAGCGACATTAATAGCTGCTCGAAAAAATAAAAAATGTGTTGATATGGAAGATTTTGAGGAAGCAAAAGATAAAGTAATGATGGGAATGGAACGAAAGAGTTTGATAATATCCGAAAAAGAGAAAGAGATGACAGCATATCATGAAAGTGGTCATGTCTTAGTTGCGAAGATGATTCCCGAAGCAGATCCCGTTCATAAAGTGACAATTATCCCAAGAGGTAGAGCACTTGGTGTAACTACATTCTTACCAATTGATGAAAAACATTCTTACTCCAAATCATATTTACTTGCAATGATGACTTACGCACTTGGTGGTCGTGCTGCTGAATTGATTGTATTTAACGAACTTACAACAGGGGCTGGTAATGATATCGAACGAGTAACTCAAATTGCAAGGAAAATGGTTTGTGAATGGGGAATGAGCGAAAAGCTCGGACCTATTGCCTATGGAAGTAGAGAAGAAGAACTCTTCCTTGGTCGGGAAATTACAAGACATCAAGAAATCAGTGAGAAAACAGCTCAGTTAATTGATGAAGAAGTTCAAAACATTGTTAACAGTTGCATGAATAGAGCTGAAAAGATTTTGAGAGATAATATTGATACTCTACATCGTCTCGCGAAGAATTTATTGGAACGAGAAATTCTTGATAATGAAGAAATTGACATTATAATTCGCGGCGAAGAACTTCCACCAGTAAAAAAGAATAATAAAGAAGAAGAATTGCCCGAACATGTCAAAAAATTGATGGAAGCTCGTAAAGGAAAAAATGATGGCGAATCAGAAACATCCGAAACTAAGAATAGTGGAAATCCCGAAGGAAAATGATTTAGTGATTCACGAAGCTGCAACAATTGATTATAAGTTTGAAGTAATAAGAAAACTAATTCATTTAAATTCTTTATCTATTCCAATTATATACTATCATATTGATAAGCAGCTGGCACTAACTATTTTAATTCCTCTAACTTTTGCTTTTTTAGTTGTTGATATCGTTAGGTATTACAATCCTCAAGTTGCTGATTGGTTCTATAAATTTTTTGGTTTCTTGCTTCGTAAAAAAGAGAAGGATGAAAATAAAAAGCGTTTGAATGGTGCAACAAATGTTTTACTTTCTGCTCTCTTCTGTGTTGTAGTCTTTCCAAAATTAATTTTTGTAACAGCCTTTTCGATATTGATAATCTCTGATATTTCTTCTGCATTAATTGGAAGAAAGTTTGGTAAAAGAAAATTTTTTGCTAAGAGTTTAGAAGGGTCAGCTGCATTTTTCTTTTCCGCAGTGATTGTGATTTTTTTCACTCCCAAAGTAGAATATCATTTCCTTGAATATGTAATTGCTATTATAGCAGCATTTTTTGGAACAATTGCTGAAAGTATGTCGTTTGAGATTGACGATAATTTATCAATTCCAATAACAATTGGAACAGTAATGTGGATTTTATATTCACTGTTACTACCACAAATTAATGTTTATCATTTTGGGTGAAAATATGAAAAAATTTTTCTTAATTATTCCAGTATTTACATATTTATTAGTGAGTATTGGTTGTCAACAAAATCTTAAACCTGCCATTGGTAAAGAAGATGAAATAATTGTTTTAGCTGATTCATCAAGTTGGAATGAATATTATGATTTTCTTTCAGCAATTTTTGAGAAAGAAATTATCACACCCCAACCTGAGCAGTTATTTATTCTTAAAAGAATTGATTTTTCTCAATTCAAAAAATATCAAAATCGAAAAAACATTTTGATTGTTACGACTTTGAACCAAAATAATGAAGTTACTGATTATGTTAAGTCAATCTTAGACAGTTCGGCACTAAACTTAATTCGTGATGGGAAAGAATTTGTAATAAAGAAAAAAGATGTATGGGCGAAGAATCAAGTTTTAGTAATCTTAGTATCAAATACACTTGAAGAATTGCGAATTAAATCGTTCAAAGACAAAGATAATTTACTCTATTTCTTTCAATCTGCATCAGACGAAAGAGTAATGAAGAATCTCTACAATCCAACCTATGAGAAAAAAGATTTAGAAGCGAAATACTTAAAAGAATATGGTTGGAAACTTTACATTCAAGCTGATTTTTTAGAAGCAATAAACAATAAAGAAAATAATTTTGTATGGTTGAGGCGTTCACCAAATTCAGATATGGAGAGATGGATTTTTATTCACTGGATTGATTCTGTTGATTCAAGATGGTTGAATTTTGATAGTGTTATTGTAATAAGAAATAGAATTACTCAAAAATTCTTACGAACAACTGACGATAAAGCATATGTTGAAATTGCTGGAGAATATTTGAGACAAAGTGAAGTAAACTTCAACGGAAAGTATGCAATTTTTACACAAGGACTTTGGAGAATGAATGACTATAGTATGGGCGGACCTTTCGTGAATTATGTGTTTTTAGATCAAAAAAGAAATCGATTATATATGTTAGATGGGTCAGTTTTCTCACCGAGATATGAGAAAAAATCATTAATTCAGCAAGTTGATGTAACTTTAAAAACATTCAGAACTTCAGATGAATTGACAAAAGAAGAAATAGATGCTTTGTTAAAATATTTGAAGTAGAAATTGACTAATACTTTTTACCGATTGGAATGATGTATAATGGTTCCTCTTCTTGTTGAAATTTTAATATTGTTTTGACTCGCTCGTCATAAAAAGCACCGATTGGAACACCACCCAAATTAAGAGCCGTTGCTTGTAAAAGTAAATTCTGTGCAGCGTGTCCAACTTCAATGTAAACATATCTTTCTGCTCGAGCTCCATATTTTACAGCTGTCCTTTGAAATACACCAGCAATAACAAAATTTACTGGTGCAAGAATAATTGATTCTTGTTGCAACGCAGAATTATAAAGTTCTTTTCTTTTATCACCAGACAAAACTTTCTGCAATGAATGCGTTTTTGGATTATACTTATAAACTCCTGTTTCTAAATCCTTAATATTTCCAACTACAACATAAATCTCAAGCGGATATAAAGCACCTGCTGAAGGTGCTGTTCTTAATCCCCAACTCGTATCACTAATTCCTTGAACTGACCAAAGTAATTGCGAAAGGTCATTTATCGTAATTGGTTCGTCTTTAAAACTTCTTACTGACCTTCTTTTCTTTAATACTTCCTCTAATGAAATTGTGCCTGAAAATTTCGGATTTGGCAATTTAATTTCTTCTTTCACCAACATGTTATTTTCCTCCCCATTAATCTTGATTGGATTTAATAAAATAACTACCACGCCGAGTGCGAGTAAAAATAATCCAACAAATAAATTTATTTTTTGAAGTCCTTTCATCTTTACCCCATTTGTTGTTTAATTGAAATTTCCATTTGCTTCTGCTTTCATTTCATTTGAAATTTTGGCTAAAATGATGAACAATAGAATTATCATGATAAAAGGGAAAAGGAGTATAAATATCAATGCGGTTGAGTTTAAATAATTTTGATCAGTGGAGTAGATGATAATTATAAATACAGTCAAAAGATAAAGCGATAAAATGAAATTCACTTTTAGTAATAAATCAAAGTATCTGTTTAACCAATAACTTTTTCTTTCATTTGATATCTTGTTTATGTAAATAAAGAAACCAGGTAAGTTAATTAAATAAGGATACTTGTTTATAAGTGTAAATCTATACTTCACTAATATCAAGATGATGATTTGTGCAAAACTTAAGATTATTGGAAGAATTAGAAAGATTGTCTTTTTACCAAATGCGTCAGGATTACCTTTTAAATCAAAATGTGTTGGAATTAAATCAGGTAAATTGAAGTAAGCAAAAATTCCCATAAACCAAATCACTAAAATGATTAAAATGTTATATACCACCCATCGTCTGCTCTTTATATCAAAAGGCTGATGTTTAATCTCCATTGCATTATTCTTTTTTCTTAATCTAATAATTTTTGTTTTTATCTACTTTTGCGTGATAATAAATAGTCTTGCTGTTCGAACAAATCCCGCTAAAGTAGGATTATTTTTTCAGATTTTATTTGAATCATCATCATTTTTGACGCTTTCTTTGAACAACATCGCTATTTATGGCAAAGCACTTTTTCAATCATCTTACGCTACACCATAACTAATTATATCTTCACCAAATTTTGATTTTAATTTATCTATTGTTTTTAGAACTCTTCGTTCTTTTTCTTCTCGACTTGGAAAAATATCCATTTGTTCTATTGCTGGCACAAAACCAGATAGATGAACACCTACAAGTCTGATTGATACTCTGCGTGTATAAGCTTTGTGAAAAAGTTCTTTTGTAATTGTATAAATAACTTTATCGTTATCGGTTGGTTCTCTAATTGTTTTTGCTCGTGTGATTGTTACAAAATCTGAATAACGCAACTTAATTCCGATTGTTCTTGCCATGAAATTTTCTGAGCGAAGTGCATTTCCTGCATCTTCCACAAGTTCAAAAATTGTTTTTTCAATTAACTCAATATCTGTTGTATCTGTATGATATGTAGTTTCACGACTAATACTTTTTTGTTCGTATTTGATATCAATAATTTCAGAACCTTTTCCACATGCATGGTCATGAAGGACTTCACCATACTTTCCGAAAAGAAAAGCAAAATATGCTTTTGGCGCTTGAGCAATTTGACCAATTGTATAAAATCCACGAGAATTCAATTCTTCTTTCATTACATCACCTACGCCTGGCATTGCCTCCACTGGAAGTGGTGAAAGGAATTCTGCTTCCTGACCTGGAATAACAAAAGTAATTCCCTCAGGCTTTGCATAATCTGATGCGACCTTTGCAACAAATTTATTTGAAGCGATTCCAATCGAACATGGTAATCCAAGTTCGTGTCTTATTTCTGTTTGAACCCTCGCAGCAAAAAAGTATGGATGACCATGAATTCTTTCACAACCAGTATAATCCAGATAAAACTCATCAATTGATGCTTGCTCAACTTGTGGAAAGTATTTCTCCAGAATTTTTTTAACTGCTTTAGAGAAACGAACATATTCTTCATAATGTCCACGAATGTAAATTCCTTGTGGACATAATTGATAAGCTTTTCTTATTGGCATTGCAGAGTGAAGTCCAAATTCCCTCGCTTCATAAGAACATGCAGCCACCACACCTCTCCCTTTCGGGTCACCTCCAACGATAACTGGTTTACCAACAAGAGATGGTTCTAAAATCCTCTCAACAGAAATAAAGAATGCATCCAAATCTAAATGAAAGAAAAGCATAGGAATACAAATTTTAATTTTAAACTGTCTAAGTGCCCTTTTAGTTACCCCTGAACACTAAAAGAACTTAGTAAAGAATAACTGAATGAAAATTTAATTATGATTTCTATCCATCATCATTCATGATGATTTCTTTGATAAGCATCGTCATTTATGGTGATGC
>JAOAHM010000078.1 GCA_026415235.1 Ignavibacteria bacterium
ATAAATACTTCCAACATTAATGGGGTTAAAGATTTTTTAATCTAATTTTCACTTCCAGTTAATATTTCCTTAACAATTCAAGTTTAGGTTGTGGGCAAAACCAAGGAGAAAAAAATGCAATCAAAAATCAACCAAATAAAAAAATCAAAGTTTATGTTTTTAATTGTTTTTCTAATTACACTGTCTTTTCAAGTATCATTTTCTCAAGGGAAAGGTTCTATTGTGGGAATTGTTCGTGATGAAACTTCTGGTGAACCTATAATTGGTGCAAATGTGATAATTGAAAATACATTTCTTGGTGCTGCCACAGATATTAATGGAAAGTTTTTGATTAGAGATGTAAATGAAGGTAATTACTCAATCAAAGTGAGTCACATTGCATATCAACCTAAAATTTTAACTGATGTTATTGTCAAAGCAAATGAAATTACTGAGCTCAAAATAACTCTTTCAAATAAAGTCATAGAAACAAAAGAAATTGTTGTAACTGGTAAACTTGATCAATCTTATGAAAATGCTTTACTCAACCTTAAAAAAAATTCTCAAAATATTTTAGATGGTGTAAGCGCTGAACAAATAAAAAAGACAACTGATGGTTTAACAAGTGATGTACTAAAACGAATTACTGGTATAACTGTAATTGAAAACAAGTTTGTTAATATCCGTGGAACTAATGAACGATACAATGTAACTCAATTAAACAATTCAAACCTTACAAGCACTGAGTCTGAGAAAAAAGCATTTTCGTTTGATTTAGTCTCAGCCAATCTTATTGAAAATGCTAATGTGATTAAGTCATATACTCCCGATTTACCAGCAAACTTTGGTGGTGGAATTGTAAGGTTAAACACAGTTAGTTTCCCTGATGATTTAAAGATTTCAATCGGTTATTCAACTACTTATTCAGAGAATACTTCGTTAAGAAGTTTTTATACATATAAAAATGGAACGAACTTCTTAGGTTTTGATAATGGCAGTAGAGCTCTACCTTTAGATTTTCCTTCGGACTTATCAAAGTCAGGAATGAATCGTGATGAAATAAATTTGCTTGCAAAGAGATTAAATAATGTTTGGTCACCTGAAATTAAGAAAGCACCTCTTAATCAATCTTTCTCCTTCACAATTGGTGATGGTTCAAAATTAATTGGTCAAGATTTTGGTTTCATTATTGCTTTGAGTTATAAAAACGATTTTAAGAATTCGAATATTGAACTTTATGAATATGAGGCAAGTGGAGAGAAAAGATTTGAATACTCTGGACGACGATCTTTTATCAACAAAAATTTGGGTGGTTTACTAAATCTCAGTTACAAACTTGCACCAAATCATCAACTTAGTTTAAGAAATCTTTACTCTCACACTTCTGATGATGAAGTAACTCAACTTCATGGATTTCAATATACAGATGCAGGTAAAGAACAAAAGCAAACTTCACTAAGATATATTGAAAGAGATTTAGTAAGTAGTCAACTAACTGGTGAACATTTCATTCCAGAAATTTTAAGTTCTAAAATTGAATGGAGAATTTATCTTTCTAACTCAACAAAAAAAGAACCAGATTATCGCCGAGTAATTTATGGTCGAGATATAGGAACCGATGATCCATTTGCAGCAATTCTTGGTTTTCAGCCTAATCTTAAAAATGGTGGAAGATTTTACTCAAATCTTTTCGATAGAGGAAGAGGATTTTCAATTGACTTAAAGTCTCGAGTTGATTTTGTTCAGTTTAAATATGGTCTTTCATACGATATAGTTCGAAGAAATTTTGCATCGAGATTGATAAGTGTAATAATCAATGCAAGTGGAAATGGTTACACCGATTTCAATCTTCTTTACTTACCAATAGATAAAATTTTCGATGCAGAGAATTTTAGAAGAAATGGATTTTCTATTGATGAGTATGTGAATGGAACAAACAATTACTCTGCATCAGAGAAAATATTTGCTGGATATTTCATGAGCGAAATTCCTCTTAAGCTTTTCAATCGAGATTTACATTTCATTGGTGGAATTAGAATGGAGAATGCACTTCAAACAATTAATTCAATGGATATCAGTGGAAAAATTCCTATTTCAAATTCACTAAAGAAAGTTGATTTCCTTCCATCATTAAATATGATTTATAAGTTAAATGAAATCACAAATTTGAGATTATCTTATAGTCAAACTTTAAATCGACCTGAATTGAGAGAGTTAGCTCCATTTGCATACTTCGATTTCACTACTCAAACATCATTGCGTGGCAATCCAAATCTTCAAAGAAGTTTCATTAAAAATTATGATTTGAGAGTAGAAGCTTTCCCAGGACTCGGCAAGTTAATTTCGGCAAGTCTCTTCTACAAAAAAATCTCTGATGCAATTGAAAAAGTTGTTGTAACTGGAAGTGCATTAGGTTCTGAACGAACTTTCATGAATTCAGACAATGCTTTAGTTTATGGTTACGAGCTTGAATTAAAAACGACATTTGGCTTCATCTCGAATTATTTAGATAATCTTTCCATTAACTTCAACTATTCAAGAATTAAATCAGAAGTGACCGTCAAAGGAACACAAACAACAATTGCACGAGAAAGAAGACCATTGCAAGGTCAATCACCTTATGTTATGAACATTGGATTATTCTTTGTTGAACCAAACTTAGGCTCATCAATTTCGTTAACATACAATCGCATTGGTGAAAGGATTGTGGAAGTAGCTACTTCGTATGTTGAAGATATTGTTGAAATGCCGAGAGATGTTGTTGATTTAAAGATAACTCAAAATTTATTCAGTGGTGTGAGTTTGAATTTCTCAATTAAAGATTTATTTGCTCAAGATTATACCTTCAAGCAAGGAAATTTAATTGCAAGAAAAATTAAATCTAATTCAAGTTATTCAGTTGGAATTAATTACAAACTAAATTAAAGGAGATAAAATGAAAACAAGTAAAATACTTCTTTCAATACTTTTGGGATTTTTTCTAAGTGTTGAGGTGCTTCTGGCTCAACTTGCACCAGTGGATAGCATTATTTCAGGAAATATTAATTCAAATGTTACTCTTTCAAGTTCAAAAAAATATTTATTGCGAGGATTTGTAAATGTAAATCCACCAGCTACAATAACTATCGAACCAGGAACAATTATCTATGGAGAGAAAGATTCAAAAGGTACTTTAATAATTAATCGTGGTGCAAAAATTATTGCAAACGGAACAAGACAAAGACCAATTGTTTTTACAAGTCAAATGCCTGCTGGTCAACGTAATGCTGGTGATTGGGGTGGAATTATTATCGCAGGAAATGCGACAATAAATGTTCCAGGTGGAGTAGCTACAATTGAAGGTGGAACTGGAACACTCTATGGTGGAGGTGCTAATCCAAATGATGATGATAATAGTGGAATATTAAGATATGTAAGAATTGAATTTCCTGGAATTGCTTACTTACCTGATAATGAAATAAATGGATTAACTCTTGGTGGTGTTGGTCGAGGTACAACAATCGAATATGTGCAAGTTAGTTTCTGCGGTGATGATGCATTTGAATGGTTTGGTGGAACTGTGAATGCAAGATATTTAATCTCTTATAAAAATGTTGATGATGATTTTGATATGGATTTCGGTTACAAAGGCAACTTACAATTTGGTTTAGCAATTCGTGACCCAAATATAGCAGATATAAGTGGTTCAAATGGTTTTGAAACAGATAACGATGGTACAGGAACATATAATTCACCTCGAACTCTTCCTGTAATTTCTAACTTCACTATAATTGGTCCAATGCCCGATACTTCATTCACTCAATTCAATCCAAACTTCCGTAGAGGTGCTCACATCAGAAGAGCTGCTCAAACTTCAATTTATAATTCAATAGTTATGGGATTCCCAGTTGGATTACTATTAGATGGAGCAGCAGTTAGATTTTCTGCAACTGGAGATACATTGCAAATAAGAAATTCAATTTGGGCTGGATTAAGAGCGGGACAAGGAATAACTACAAATCAAACTGGATTTAATGCACAAGATTGGTTTGATACACCATCATTTGGAAATAGAAGATATGTACAACCATCACAAGTTGGGTTAATCGATCCATTCAATTTATCAAATCCTAATCCAGTTCCTAATGCAAATTCACCAGCAGCTTCAGGAGCAAGTTTCTCAAATCCAAGATTATCATCCTTCTTTACTCAAACGACTTATGTTGGAGCTTTTGATCCGAGAGGTCAGCGATGGGATGAAGGTTGGGCAAATTACAATCCACAATTCACAAATTATGCAACTGGTGTTGATGAATTTGATTATGCAATCAAATCATTTGAATTATTCCAAAACTATCCAAATCCTTTCAATCCTTCTACAAGTATTTCATTTACGCTTTCAGAAAATGGCAAAACAACTTTGAAAATTTTCAACTCCCTTGGTCAAGAAATTAAAACATTAATTGATGCTGAATTAGAAGCAGGTAAACTTTACAATGTAAATTTCAATGCTGAAGAACTTCCAAGTGGAGTTTACTACGCTCAATTAAAACAATCCAAAAATTCTAAAGTGATTAAAATGGTTTTGGCAAAGTAACTAATCCTTGGTTGATATTACCTGTATCTCCTTCAAAAGAGGTACAGGTAATCTTTTTTATTTTTTCCTTTCTCATTCCATCTAATCCATTATTTTTTTATTTTAAGTTATGTTCAAGAGATTAAAACTGGTAATGTTGTTATTATTGCCTATCAATTTTGCAAGTGCACAAATTTATAGTAGTTCTGCTAATGCTTCTGTTAATATGATTAAACCTCTTTCAATTGTCTCGATTTCGAATAGAGTTAATTTTGGCGAAATAATTTTGACTGGTTCTGCGTTTAGTCGAAATTTGAGCCCATCAAGTGGTGCAATCTTTAGAATCGAAGGCCATCCAAATAGAAATGTTATTATTTCATATTCACATACAAATCTTTCGAATTCTGTTTGGGTGTCTCAAAATGGAGGTACAATTGGGAGTTTGGTTTATACTCCCGATGTAGTTCACACAGGTTCGAATTCAAGTTATACTAACCCAATTTCTGTTAGAAGTGGAAGTTCTTATCAATTAGTAAATTCAAATGGTATTGGTATTTTATATTTGTGGATTGGTGGAAGATTAGATATAAGTGCAAATCAACCAGTTGGTGATTATGAAGGGACAATAAACATTACAGTTTCTTATTAACTATAGGTTAAACCATGATTAAATTTTTTATTTTTACTTTCGTATTCATGAGTTTCTTAATTGATTATATTTTTACTCAAACTAATGTTAAGGCGACTATATCAATTAATGCCTCATTGAAGAAAGGTATAAGTGTAGTAAGTGAAAACGAAGCAATTGATTTTGGAGAGCTGGTTTTAACAAGTACACCAATGGAAGTTTACAAAGCACCAAATGATGGTTATAAATTCAAAATAATTTCTCATCCATTCAAACCAGTTATGATAAACTTTGAACCAGTTCAATTACATAAACTTGAGAATACGGGTCAGATAGGCTCAAACTCTTTGATTTTCATTCCAAAAGTTTTTCATACATCTTCGAATCCCGATTTCGTTAATCCAGTGGAAGTTCAACCTGGAGTTTATTATCAACCACAGAATCAGTTAGGACTTGGAATATTAAATGTTTGGGTTGGAGGTACATTAAAAATTAGTTCTAACAATGAAGGCGGAGAATATTCAGGAGATTTAGTTTTAACCATTTCTTACTGATTATGAGAATATCTGGAAAACTACTTTATATAATTCTTTTCATCATACTTTTTTCAAGGGAGAGTCATTCTCAATTAATTATTCAAAAAGTTAATGACTTGAATTTTGGTGATGTTTTTATTGGTTACAGTGCAACGGTTACAGACCTTTCTCCAAATGCTGCAAAGTTCATGTTGTATCAAGATTCACAAGCAAGGATGGATTTACTTGTGAGTTTTAAGTTGCCAAGTACTTTGGTAAATGGATCATACTCGGTTAATGTAAATTTTGCCAATTATGCATCTTGGGCGAGAAACGATGCAACTACTGGTAGAACTTATTTTAATCCATATTCAACAACTGTAATTAACAATGTTCGTCGTAATCGTTATCACTATATATGGCTGGGTGGGACTCTTACCAGTTCGACAAACATAATGCCTGGTGTTTATTCAGGTACAATAATCTTAACTATTGAGGTATTTTGAAATGCAAAGATTTTTTGCTGTTATAATTTTTCTTTTCATTATTAATTCACTTTATGGTCAAATCTTGATTTCACCTTACATAGTTTACACAGATGATAAGAATAGAATTGGAAATTTTATTGTTCAAAACGAATCAGATAATTTTTATGAGATAAGCATTTCGTTTGTTTTTGGTTATCCAGTTTCTGATTCAACTGGTCAAGTTGTAATGAAATATTTGGAAAACGATTCCGCTCAAGTTTATTCAATTACTAACTACATCAGAGCATTCCCAAAAAAATTTTTGCTTGAACCAAAGAAACGACAAGTTGTTCGATTAACTATTAAAGCTCCTGATTCACTTCCAAGTGGAACATATTGGACACGCATTGTAACTTCTGCTGTTCCTTTTGAAGAACAACAAGATACTGTTTCAAAAGGTATTACAGCTAAAATAAAATTTGTATTGAACCAAGTGACTACATGTTTATATCGTGTACAACCTGCTGAAAGTGGATTAGAATTGCGTAGTTCTGGAATCAAATTAGATTCAAATAAAGTTGTCTTAGATGTAAATGTTGAACGAATTGGCAACTCACCATTTATTGGAAGTTTGAACATTAAAATTACAGATGAAAAAGGTTTAGTTGTGAAAGAAATGTCGGAATACATTCCAGTTTATTTTCAACTTCAAAAAAGATTTTATTTTGATAAATCAGAATTTAGTGCTGGTAAAAATTATTTTATTCATATTTCAGCTACGAATAACGAGAAGGAAGATATTCCTGAAAGTCTACTGAAAATTCTGAAAGTTCCTGATGAAAAAATTTCGTTTAAGATTAACCTTGAGTAAAGTTGTTTTTTTCTTTTCCCTATTAGCAATATTACAATTTTTTGGTTTATTGGAATTTTTGGGAATAACCAAATTAAATTCCTCTTTAGAAAATTTTTTAAATCAAGATGATACGATTAGAAAATTAAAAATTGAAAAGGTAACTGTTCCAAATCCAAAATTAAAATGGTTTGGTGTCAGTAATGCAAAAAAATATCAGCTTGTAATAAAAGAATACAAGAATAAAAACATTCCTTCTAAACCTGTAATTATCAGAACTTATGAATTAATTGATACATTTTTTGTTGTTCCTTCATTAACTCTCGAAAATGATAAACTTTATAGTTGGAATGTCAAATCATTTGATGGAGAGAAATGGAGCCCCTTTGGTGAAGAATTTTATTTTGTTGTTGATTTCACTTCATATTTGAATTACTTATCTCAAAAAAAACTTGAAACAATCTCTCCAGGTTTTTACTCTTCAAAAATTGAACAGATTAAAGAATTAAATCCTACATTTAAGTGGAATAGTTTTGATGATGATGCATCATACACAATTAATATCGAAAAACAGGTGAAGAAGAATCGTTACAAAAAAATTTCCCAAATAAAAACTACTTTTACAACTAAAGATACTTTCTTCGTAATTACTCAAGATTTACTCAAACCTAATGAAGTTTATCGTTGGAATTTATCAGTCACAACTCCAATTGGAATTAAAAAAACTTCTGATTTCAGATACTTTAAAATCGTTTTAACCAAAAAAGCAATCACACCAAAAATTATTTATCCTGGATATAAAATCGAAGGTCATGAAATTGTTGGAACAAAAACACCAACATTTATATGGAATGAAGTTGATGAAGTTGAAAACTACTCAGTAATAATTAACAAAAAAGAAAAGGATGGAAGTTACATAAAAATTTTCGATAGCGAAGAAAAATTCCAGATAAAAGATACATTCTTTGTAATTCCTTCAAATGTTTTAGAGAATGATGGTCAATATAAATGGAACTTGAGATTGAAATTAAAAAATGGAAAAACAATTTATTCTGATTACCTTTACTTCAAGGTTCTATTCCCAGAGCAACAAAAATTAGAAATTACCAAACCAATTTTGATTAGTAATGAAGAGATAGAAGAGTTGCTTTTGAATATGGAATATGCAGGAATTTTGAAAACATTTGTTTCGGCAATCTACAGTAATGACAAAATTTTTATTTCGTTAATTGAATTCTTGAAAAATCTTCAAATTCCTTTTGAAGTTGAGAATAAAAGCAAACTAAAGATAATTCCAAATGAGAATGCTCCTTCGACTATTCTCGATTTTAAAAGCAAGAAATTGATTTTTGATAAGATGGAGCAATTGATTTCTGAAAGCGACTTGTTCAATTACAATGATGAATATTTTCTATCAATTGAATTGATAGAAAAAATCTTATCACTAAATATTGACCTCGATTTTTCAAATCTTACTATTTATGTAGTAAGTGAAAAACCATTACCAATTTACTCGAAATATCAACTCGAACAGAAATATGCGTCACTAAAAAAAATAGAGAGTGATAGAAAATTACCATTGTTGTTCAAGCGAGAGAGAAGTTTACTAAATGGTTTCATATTAGATTATAATATCTCACAAAGTTTAACTCGAAATCAAAGGACAAGTTATTTTTATAATTTTTCCATAGGCGGAGAAATTTTTTATGGTGATTTTTATTATCAAAGGCAAGAAACACGATTTCAAAATTTTCGTAATCGTATAGAAAATTATAACTGGAAGTTTACTTTTAATCCAAACGATTATTTAACTCAAATTTCAATCGGTGATGATTTTGTTGATGGAATTGAATCTTACGCTTTTCGAGGATTGAATATTACAAACGAAGTAATTGAACCTCGAAAAAAAATTGGCAATTACATTTATCAAGATAAAACTGAACCGAACAGTTTAATTGAGTTATATCTTGGTAATGAGTTAGTAAACATTACAAAATCTGATGAACACGGTAACTTTACTTTTGACATTCCACTTCGATATGGTATGTCCAACTTTGAAATACGAATTCATACAATAAAAGGTGAAACAAAATTTCAAAGAAAGATTTTTCAAGTTCCGTACGAATTACTTCCATCAAAAATTTTCAATTACCGTATATCAACTGGTTTAATGAAGTTTACTAAATACAAATTCGCTTATACTGATTTAAAGTATGGATTAACAGACTATTTGACATTAAGCAGTGGTGGTGAGTTTATTCAAGAGAATACAAAAAGACATTTGAATTATTTTGGTAAAGCATCACTGCGAATTCTTTCGAATTTATTTTTAAGTGGATTTTACTCACCAAAATTATTCAGCAAAGTTCAAGGCTTGTTCATTCAACCTGATTATACTTCTTACACTTTTGAATTCATTAATTACAAAAAAAATTCTTTCTATAATTTGGCTAATCATAAGAATTCATTTAGAGGAAACTTACATTTACCAATAAAAATAAAATCAGGTGATTTTGGATTTTACTTCAATCATGATTATTTAAGTGCGGAAACTTTCAAGCGAATTAATTTAAATGTGAATTTGTATTATTTCTACAATTGGTTTGGAGTAACTTTTGGTGTTGCTGGTGAAAATTTGCGAAGTCAGGTTTTAGTGAAAAGAAGAGAAGCTAATATCGGAACGACTTTTAATCTCAACAATTTGTTTTACAACATTCCAATTTTAAACAGAAGCTTTTTAAGTTTAAGAACTAATTACGATTTCTTAGGAAAAAGAATTCAGAACATCTCTTTATACTCAACTTCAAATCTCATGAATAGTCTTCGATTACAAATTAATTATGAGCATTTACTCAAATTAAAAACTTCAAATTTCAGTCTGAATTTATTCCTCGAATTACCTCAAAGCAGATACACTTTGAATTCCAATGCAAGTGATGTGATTAATCATCAATTGAGCGGTTCAATTGGCTATTCTCCACAAGCTAATTTGTTTTACCTTTACCGTGAACCATTAATTGGTCGTTCTTCACTCTACATCGAAGGATTTGAAGATAAAAATGGAAATTCCATCAAAGATAATGATGAAAATGAAATTCGTGGTTTAGACTTCTCAATTAGTTCTGCTTCTTTCTCAGATAAAATGAAAAATGGGAAAATTTTTCTTGGATTGAATCCCTATCATGAATACACCATCAAAATCAACGAAGCAAATTTACTCTCCACGAATTACTCATTCGAATTTACTGAGTTTAATATTATAACTGATGGCAATTCAACAAAAATTATTCGATTACCTTATTATGAAACAGGTGAGATTGGTGGAGTTGTTGTAAGAAAAATTGAAAAAGAAGAAATTCCTTTGTCTAATGTACGATTGATTGTGAAAAACAAACTTGATGGAAAAGAAATTTTTATTAATACATTTAGTGATGGTTCTTTTTACTTCTATGGTTTAAGAAAAGGTAAATACTCAATTGAAATTGATAGAAATTATTTGCAAAGAATTGGATTAACTACATCACCAGAAAAAATTGAATTTGAAATCGATCCTTCTAAAAATAAACTGACAATTGAAGACTTAAAATTTACATTGAAATAAAATAAGTTCGCATTTAGGTCATTTCACTTGTAATTGAAAAAACAAAAGCTCCTTAATAACTTGCAATTGTATGAGCAAATATTCAGATAAAAGTGTTGCCTTCTTCATTCCAGAAAAAAACTTTCATGATTTAGAATTCTCAATTACCAAATCAATCTTAGAAAAAAACGGAATAAGAATTTTCATTGCATCGGAAAGTAAAAATCTTTCACAAGGGCAATTTGGTTTGAGAATTAAACCTGATGTCTATCTTTACAATCTTCATCCAGAAAATTTCAAAGCTCTTGTTTTAATTGGTGGCTCAGGCTCAAAAAATTATTGGAAGAATGAACAATTAATTCGAACGATTAAAAATTTTTTTAATAAAAAGAAGATTCTTGGAGCGATTTGTAGTGCTGTTGGAATTTTAGCTTCTGCTGAATTGTTAAATGGTAGGAATGTTGCTTGCTTTCAAAACGATATTGAGTACATTAAATCGTCAGGTGCAATTATTTCAAATAAATTAGTTGAAGTAGACAATAAAATAGTCACAGCATCAGGACCTGAAGCCGCTGAACTTTTTGGTAAGACTTTAACTGAGGTAATTCTAAAAAATTAAGGTGATAAAAATGATAAAGAGAAGAAAATCAAGAAGAGTTTATGTTGGTGGTGTTCCAGTTGGTGGAGATGCTCCAATAACTGTTCAAACAATGACAAAAACAAAAACAAGCGATATCGAAGCTACCGTTCGTCAAATCAAAGAAGCTGAAGAAGCTGGATGTGATATCATTCGTGTAACTGTAAATGATAAAGAAGCTGCTGAAGCTATCAAAGAAATTGTTCGTAGATCTAACATCCCAATTGTAGCAGATATACATTTCAATCACATTTTTGCGCTTAAAGCAATTGAGGCAGGAGTTGCAAAAGTACGAATAAATCCAGGAAATATTGGTTCTGAAGAAAGAATCAAAGAAGTCCTTAAGAAAGCCAAAGAAAGAAAGATCCCAATTAGGATTGGCGTTAATTCAGGTTCTCTTGAAGAAGATATACTCGAAAAACATGGATATCCAACTGCCGAAGCTTTATATGAAAGTGCGATGAGACATGTTCAGATTTGCGAGAAGTATGGATTTGAAGATATTGTTATATCAGTTAAATCTACCGATGTTAGATTAATGATTGAAGCATATCGAATGGTCGCTGAAAGAACTGATTATCCACTTCATCTTGGTGTAACCGAAGCAGGAACTACAAGAGTTGGAACAATAAAATCGGCAGTTGGAATAGGAACATTGCTTGCTGAAGGAATAGGGGATACAATTCGAGTCTCATTAACCGATGACCCAGTAAAAGAAGTTGAAGTAGGAAAAGAAATTTTGAGGTCCCTTGGTCTTGCTACAAGAAATGTTGAGATTATAGCTTGCCCGACTTGCGGTCGCCTTGAAGTTGATTTATTTACAATTACCAATAAGCTTGAAGCTGCAGTTAAAGACATTAAAAAACCTGTTAAAGTTGCTTTGCTTGGTTGCGTTGTGAATGGTCCTGGTGAAGCAAGTGAAGCAGATATTGGTATCGCAGCAGGTAAAGGTGTAGCAATACTATATCGAAAGGGAGAAGTGGTTCGTAGAATTAAAGAAGAAGAAATTGTGGATGTTTTGTTGGAAGAGATAAAGAATTTCCAACCTGAAAATTAAAATTGATTAATTTTGAAAATTCAATTATTTTGAGTATGAAAATAATATGATTGTAACAGAGGATTTAGCTAAGGAAAGTAAAAAACATAACGAAATCAAAGGCAGTGAAACAAAAAATGCACTTATTCAAGTGCATTTTTTTTTGTTTAAAAAGTAGAGTATGAAGCATAAAGAGGTATTTGAATTTATAGAAGATTGGGCACCGAAGGGAATTGCGTGGGAAAGAGATAATGTTGGATTACAAGTTGGAAATGATGATGATTTAGTTAAGGGATTATTGCTAACATTGGATATTTCGGAAGATGTGATTCGTAAAGCAATTGAAAGTAAATGTAATCTTATCATAAGTCACCATCCATTGTTATTTAATCCACTATCAAAAATTGATGTTAATTCTTCTAAGGGCAGGATTATCGAACTTGCACTGAAAAATGGAATTACAATTTATTCAGCTCATACCAATCTCGATTTTACTAAGGATGGTGTATCTTTTGCACTCGCAAGAAAACTTGGATTAGAAAAAATTAAATTCCTTGAATTTGCACCATCAACACAGTATAAACTTGTTACATTTGTTCCTGAAGAACATGTAGAAAATTTACTTGAAAAATTATCTCAAGCAGGTGCTGGAATAATTGGAGATTATACTCATTGTAGTTATCAATTGAAAGGTAGTGGAACATTTTTCGGAAAAGAAAATACAAATCCTGCAATTGGTGAGAAAGGAAAATTGGAAAAGGTTGATGAAATAAGATTGGAAATGATTTTTGAGAAATGGAACTTAAATAAAATTCTAAAAGCACTTCTTTCAAATCACCCCTATGAAGAGCCAGCCTATGATATTTACCCATTACAAAATCGCAATGTGAATTTTGGATTTGGTGCAGTTGGTTACTTGAAAGAAAAAATTGAATTGATAGATTTTGTGAATTTTGTTAAAAAACAACTTGGTGCAAATTCAGTGAAATTTACATCAGGAAATAAGAAGTATATTCAAAAAATTGGTGTTTGTGGAGGAAGTGGTTCAGATTTAATTCCTAAAGCTATTAATGAAAATTGTGATGCTTTTGTTAGCTCGGATATTAAGTATCACACATTTTTAGATTATGGTGATTCAATTGCTTTAATTGACGCTGGACATTATTATACTGAATTACCAATAATCGATGAATTAGAAAAAAGATTAAATGAGTTTTTCGTGACTCGAAAGACAAAGGCTAAAGTCATTAAATATAAACCGAAAAACAAAATCAAAGTTGTTGAATAAATTATGGAGATGATGAATTGAAAACACGATTGAAATTACTCTGGGAACTCCAAAAAATTGATAACGAGCTGGATAAGCTCGAAGAGCTGAGGGGAGAATTACCACGAGAAATTGAGCTTTTACAAAACAAACTTGATGAACTTCAAGAAACAATAAAAGCGAAGAAAAAAGAAAAAGAAAATTCTCTCAAAAAGAGAGAAGAAAACGACGACAAAATTGCCGAATCAAAAGCTAATCTCAAGAAGTTCAAAGCTCAACTGCTGCAAGTTAAAACAAATCGAGAGTATGACGCTCTCACAAAAGAAATTGATTACACCGAAGAATTAATCCAAAAACTTGAACAAGAAAATAATTCTCTTGCTGATTTAAGCAAGAAGCTCACTCAAGAAATTGAAGAACTCGAACCAGAAATCAAAGACATACAAAAAGAGCTCGAAGAAAAACGGGAAGAGTTAGCTGAAATAGATAAGTTAAATGATAAAGAAAGAAAAGAGCTTGAATCAAAAAGAGCTGATGTCCTTGCAAAAATTACTCGTGCAGATTTACAACTTTACAATAGAATTCGTGAAGCAAAAGGTAGAGCCGTTGTTCCAATCAAGCGAAATGCTTGTGATGGCTGTTATGCTATAATCTCTTCTCAAAAGCAACTCGAAATCCGAAGGAATGATAAAATTTACACTTGCGAGTCTTGTGGTAGAATTCTCATCTCAGCCGAAATAGAAAATCTATAAAAAATTTTGGTGAGGAACTGCTCATTTAGAGCAGTTGACTCTCACCAAAAAACATACCTTTAATTTAATTCAGTCAATACTTTCTTGATTTTTTCAAATGCCCAATCAATTTCTTCTTTAGTTATAACTAAAGGCGGAGCAAGTCGAATTACATTTTCATGAGTTTCTTTGCATAATAAACCCTCTTCTTTCAAGGCTTCACAAAATCTTCGTGCACCACCAGCTTCGGGCAAAAGCTCAATTCCAATGAATAATCCTTTTCCACGAATCTCTTTGATATGTTTACTTTGGATAGTTTTTAGTTTTTCAAGAAAATATTTACCAAGTTCGGCTGATCGTTCTGGTAGTTTCTCATCCATAATAACTTTTAATGCTTCACGAGCAACGGCAGCAGCAAGTGGATTCCCTCCAAATGTACTTCCATGGTCACCTGGTTTGAATACACCAAGAATTTCTGCTGAAGATAGAATTGCAGAAACTGGATAAGCTCCACCTGAAAGTGCTTTACCAATTATTAAAATATCAGGTTTAATATTTTCATATTCGTAAGCAAATAACTTACCAGTTCTTCCAAGTCCAGTTTGAATTTCATCAGCGATAAAGAGAATATCATGCTCTTTGCAAATTTCAAATGTTGCTTTTAAGTAACCTTCATCAGGTATGATAATTCCAGCTTCACCTTGAATTGGTTCAACTAAGAAAGCAACTGTATTTTTGTTTATTGCCTTTCTGAGTTCCTCTGGATTATTGTATGGAATAATGACGAAACCAGGTGTGAAAGGACCAAATCCATCACGATATTGTTCTTCAGTGGAAAAAGAAACTATAGTCGTGGTTCGTCCATGAAAATTGTTTGAGCAAACAATAATTTCAGCTTTATCTTGTTCAACACCTTTTATCTTGTAGCCCCATTTTCTTGCTGTTTTAATAGCTGTTTCAACTGCTTCTGCACCAGAATTCATCGGAAGCATTTTTTCATAACCTGTCATTTCGCATATTTCTTTTTCTAATAAAGGCAGTTGGTCATTTCTAAATGCTCTTGATGTCAATGTAACTTTTTCTGCTTGTGTTTTTAATGCATTTATTATTCTTGGATGACAATGTCCTTGATTTACCGCAGAATAAGCAGATAGAAAATCAAGATATTTATTACCTTCAACATCATAAACCCAAACTCTTTCTGCTCTGCTTATTACTACATCAAGTGGATGATAGTTATGAGCTCCGTATTTTTCTTCAAGTTGAATGTAATCCTGAGTGGTCATAATGAACTCCTTTTTTTTACAAAGATAAGAAAAGGTTTGTAGTTGCTGGAAATGAAAAAATCTTTAAGAAATTTAAATGGGATGAGATTAGTGAGGAATGAAAAAGTCTCCTCCCACTAATATGAAGGAGACTTATTAAGTTAATTAGATTTTTGCTAACTCGTCCAAAGTTTTAACTTTGATAAAACGATTTTTGTAGCGATAAGTTTTTTTCTTATCGTCAAAATAAGCTTCTACAATTTTAACATTAATTAATTCGTCTTTCTTTTTCTGGGCTTTTGCAGCTTTATCAGCGAAAGATGATGCTTTAGCCATAAATTCTTATCCTTTATATTATTTCTTCTAATTTTGGTGTGCAATATAAATCAAATCATAAAAAATTAAAAGTTTCAATTTTGTTAATAAATTCAAGTGTTTTTTGAAATTATTTTTTTCAAAAGTTAAAAGAACTGAGAGAATTATCGTTACATAATTTTAAGAAAATTTTCTTGAGATAAATTATTTTTTACAGAATTTTCTATAAATAACTAAGGTATATCGATTAAAACCATCGCAATATAATTGAAAATATTCTTCAAAATGTAAGTTGATTGAAATTCATTAATAGTTAGGAGATTAATTAACTTCAATAATGGGAATAATTGCCTTTTTTGAACCACTGTCAATTAATTTTCATTTCTGAAAATCAATTCTTAATTATGATAAATCAAAATAATCAACAGTATGAACAGTTATTAATTTTAAGGATTTTTCAAGGGTTTTGTCATTTATAAAATTGGAATAATTCTTGAAAGTTGATAATCGTTAAATTGTATTTTAGATTATCAAATAAGAATCAAATTTTGAGTGATTATGAAAAAAATAATTACCATAATTTTAATTTTCCTCGCCCAACTATTTGCCCAGAATTTTAATGGAAGATTGACCTCAGCCTACTATACATTTGAAAGATTTGAATCGAATAATGTCTCGAACCGTTTCTTACGTTCTTATCAATACGGGCAATTTAATTTAAACAAAGGGTTATTTTCACTTAGAACTTCCTTGGCAGTTGAACAGGATTTAATCAAAAAGATTAAATACGATCCAAGGGTTAGAGTATTTAATTTTTATGTTGAAGGTAGAGATTTATTGAATGTAGCGACAATTAAAGTAGGTCGTCAACCACTTTATCATTCTATTGCAAGTGGATTATTTGATGGTGTGAACTTGGATTTGAAATTATGGAAATTAAAATTTCAAGGATATTATGGAGCTAATGTTCCTGCCTACCAAAAATTTGAGTTAATAAAAGATTGGAAAGAAAACTATTTGTTTGGTGGAAAATTACAAGCACAATTTGGAAAATTATTCTTAGGATTAGGTTATTTGAATAAGAATTTCAAATCAGAAGATTATCTAACAACAAGATTAGACCAAAATCTAAATCCAATTTTAGTTCTTGTTCAACCAGGAAGTAGCCAGTTTGAATTTTTTAATGCAGAAGTTGGATATGATTTTACGAAGTTTTCAATTGACTCAAGATTATTTTATGATATTAATTTTAACAAAATTTCTCGAGCAGATTTATCAGGTGAATTTGGTTTAATTAAAGGATTAGATTTCAATATTTATTATGCTTACAGAGAACCATTAATTCGTTACAACTCATATTTCACAATTTTTGAATCAGTTGTTCAAAATACTCACGAAGTAGATTTTGGTTTAAACTATAAATTGAATAATTCAATTAGTTTGCTCGGAAAACTTGGATATGTAAAATACATTGATGATAATTCAGTAAGATTTTCAGTAAGCACTGCAATTCCACTGGGAATGATTTCTTATACAAAGAATTTCGGTTATTCAGGTGAGCTTGATCAAATTTCAATTTATTCAAACTATAGACTATTGAATGGAAAATTAACTCCATCCATTGGCTTCGGTTATTCGAGTTATAAACTTTCAAAGACAAGCCCAAAGAATTCAGCTCTTTATTTGATGATAGGCACTAACTTTAGACCGTGGAGAGTATTGTCGTTTGATGTTCAAGGTCAATATATGAATAATAAGATTTACAAGAACGATTTCAGATTATTCTTCAAAATTAATTATTGGTTTAACACAAACTTAAATGTCTTATAATATGAAAGTAAAAAATTACTACATAGGTTTTGGAATAATCTCAATATTATTTCTATTAATCACAGCTTCGCAATCATTGCCGAATTTATTTGGTGAAAAGAAATCAAATAAAGAGATAATAAAATTTTCTCATAAAGTACATTCAAGTGTAGATTGTGAAAGCTGCCACTCGGGTGTATCCGAAGCAACTAATCTTTCAATGCGTTTACTTCCAGTAAAAGACAATTGTGCAAGTTGTCACGATGTGAACGATACAGAACAATGTAATACATGTCACTATGAAAATGTTCAAGAGCCATTAATACAAAAAAAGTCTGAATTAATTTTTAATCACAAATCACATATACAATTAGGCAAGACTTGTGAAGATTGTCATAAAGGTTTAACCGAAGTTGATTATAGTTTCGAGTCAGTGTTAGCAAATCCAAAAATGGAAAATTGTTATTCATGCCATAATGACCGAGCAAATGTAACCAATGCATGTGAAGCTTGTCATATTACTACGGCTGGATTAATTCCTGCGGATCATAAAAAAACTGATTACTTAAAATTTCACAAATTCCCAGCCTCAAAACCAAATGCTAATTGTGTAATGTGTCATGATAATAACTCTTGTGAAACTTGTCATACGGGTACAAAAATGTTGACTGAAACAAATGCTCCTAATGATTTTTATCAACCTTTCTTACCTGATAATTTTATTGATGGAGCAAAACAACAGCAGCTAACTCGTGTACATGATTTGAATTATCGTTTTACTCATGGTATAGATGCAAAATCAAAAAGTGCTCAATGTCAAACTTGTCATGAAGTAGAAACATTCTGTGTTAACTGTCATTCAGCAAGTGGTGGAGATATATCGTTAGGTGGAGTTTTACCAAGTTCGCATTTATCACCTGATTTTGTAAAATTTCCTGGAACTGATGGTGGTGAACATGCACGAATTGCAAGACGAGATATTGAAAGATGTATTGCCTGTCATGATGTGCAAGGACAGGATCCAGTGTGTATAACTTGTCATACTAAAAAGAAATAAGAGTTTCAGCTATGAAGAAAATTACAATTTCTTTAACTCTTCTAATCATTTTTTCAATTGCTTTAGTTTCTTGTAGTGAAATTCAATCGGACATCACACCACCTGCAAAAATTTCAATTCATAAAGAAGGTGTGAATAATCCAGCCTCGCCGAATTTTCATGGTAAATTAGTTAAAGAAAATAATTGGGACTTGAAATCTTGTCAACAATGTCATGCTGCAAATTATTCTGGAGGTACTGCAAAAGCATCTTGCTTAGATTGTCATCGTTTACCAGGCGGACCAGAGGCTTGTAACACTTGTCATGGTGATTTCACTAATCCATACAAAATTGCACCACCTCGAGATTTAAATGGAAACATTTCTGAAAGTTCTCGAGGGGTTGGTTCTCACATTAAACATCTTGATGGAAATACTTTAGGCAATGATGTTGAATGTTCTGTTTGCCACATCATTCCCAGAAGTTTATATGATGTAGGACACATTGATAGTGTCGCCTATGCAGAAGTTATTTTCTCTGGTCTTGCAGTAAAAGGAACTTCAGGTTTGAATCAACCAAGATATAAATATGATAGTCTAAAGTGTGCGAATACTTATTGTCATGGTAACTTTAGTTTTGACAGAGCAACGAGCAATTATACATGGGCATTCACACAAGCTCAAATGGTTGGAAACAATTCAACCCCAATCTGGAATGTTGTTGATGGAACCTATAAAAAATGTAATACATGTCACGGTAAATCTTTAACCGATCCTTCACCAGTTGGACACATAAATTCAACAATTAGTGCTTGCGGAAGTTGTCATCCAACAGTTGTAGATAATCAAGGAAATATTATTGACAAAGAAAAACACATTAACGGAAAAATTAATGTATTTAATTTAGAATATGAGAGATAGTGTAACCAAAGGAACTTGATACTAACAAGTTTTGGAAAAGGTTGACAAATTCAATGAAAATATAATTTATCGTTAAAGAAATTTTTATAGGGAGGATAATTTGATGAAAAATGTTTTTAAGCTTGTTGTTATTTCAGCTCTTGGGCTTCTGGTATTGAGTGGATGTAAAGAAGAACCTAAAATACCAGTTGAAACAGAGCAAAAACTTTCCGTCAATTCATGTGAAGGCTGCCATACAAATTATACTCATTTGAAAAAAGTTTATTCACCAGATACTGTTACTGCTGGTGGAGGTTGCGGTGGTGATATTCCACACATTGAACCATACGATAGAGTTTATTTAGGTGGTGATGGTTACAAAGAATTCAAAGCTTCAACGCATGGAAAAATTCCGTGTACAAGTTGTCATAATGGAGTTGATAATACAAGCGATAAAAAATTAGCCCACTCGGGAGATTTTATCAAGCATCCTTCAGATAGAGCTGAAGAAAAATGTGCAGGATGTCACTCAAGTATAGTGCTAAAAGCTAAAAACAATATCCATCATGGTTGGGGACAAAAGAGCATGTTAATCCTTCGATATGGATTGACATACTCTAAAGCCGATGAAATTCCGTCAAAATTTGAAATGTTACCTACACTTCTCAAAGAAGGATATAAAACAAATTGTTCTAAATGCCATGCATCTTGTGGAGATTGTCATATCAATAGACCAACTGCTGGTGGTGGTGGATTACTCAACGGACATAAGTTTTCTAAACCTGATATGATTGAACAATGTACTAAATGTCATTCCAGTAGAGGTGCTCATGCCTTCTTTGGTGTTGCCCCTGGAACTTCTCCTGATGTCCATCAAACTAAAGGAATGACCTGCTTAAGTTGTCATAAATCAGATGAACTTCATGGCGATGGAAATTATTACGATCAGAGATATAAAGTTAAATCAATGCCTAAATGTGAAAATTGTCACAAGAATATCAATACTTCAAACATGTATCATGCTGTGCATATAAATACATTTAATTGTAATGTATGTCATTCACAAGATTATAATAATTGCGGAAGTTGTCATGTCGGTGGAGAAGGTGCAAGGATTCCTTCATATCAATCTTTCAAAATAGGAATTAATCCAATTCCTGATACAAAACCTTACAAATATGCGACTTTGAGAAGATCACTCATGGCTCCTGATAGTTGGAAAGAATATGGAGTTTCTTCTTTGCCAAATTTTGCAGTTAGACCAACTTATAAATACGCAACACCACATAACATATTAAGATGGACATCGAGAACAAAAGTTCAAAGTGGTAAACCATGCTATGATAATTGTCATATCATTAAAGAAGGAAACACAGTAAGAAATAAACAGCTCTATTTGTTTGAGTCGGATTTACTCGATTGGGAAAAACCAGCAAGCAGGAGTGTTGTTGTTGATGGTAAACTACCATCTAGTTGGAATTACTAATCAATAACCAATAACCAATAACCAATAACCAATAATAAAAACAAATATATGGGAGTCATTATGAAGCACTTACAAAAAATCTTAACAGTTCTTTTGTTATTCGTATTAATCTTACCTTTTAACGGTTGTAAAAAAAGTTCTACTGAACCAGAACCTGCAATTAATGAATCTGAAGTCCTTGTTGATTATCTTGAGAAGAGTGGAACTCAGTACGGATACATTTATGATTGTGCATCATTTGTTATTGATGCAGCACAATTTAGAACAGAATTTTTAGCAGACTCTACAAAAGTTCACATAATAGATATCAGAGCTGCATCTGACTATAATACTAAAAGATTAAGAAGAGCA
>JAOAHM010000088.1 GCA_026415235.1 Ignavibacteria bacterium
AAATGATACTTTGAATGTTGCTTTCGTCGTTTTAGCTGGTGACGACCTTCCAGCTTTACAATCAACTATTGTTAGAGCTAAGCAGAAATGGAATCAGATTATCACCACAGTTGACGAAACTCATCCAAATGAAAATTTAACTTTTAATCTCTATCAAAATTATCCAAATCCATTTAATCCAAATACAACAATCAAATTCAGCTTACCAGAAAAATCAGAAGTTACTTTGAAGTTGTACAATTCCTTGGGTCAAGAAGTTAAGACTCTAATTGATGGAAAAGAATTTGATAGAGGTATTCACAATTTAATTGTGAATTTATCGGAATTTTCAAGTGGAACATATATTTATCAAATTCGTGCAGGTTCAAAAGTTCTCACAAGGAAGATGACATTAATAAAATAATTTACTTAGCTCCGAGTTTTTGCTCGGAGCTAATCTTATTCTTACTTCGTGAGAATCATTTTTTTGATGCTTTGATAATTGTTGGAAAATAATCTGTAGAAGTAAATCCCACTTGTTAAGTTTAATTTTCTACTGTCAATTTCAATGAAGTGTACACCTGCATCTTTCTCTTCGTTTAATAAAGTTGCAAGTTCTCTTCCAAGTACATCGTAAATTTTTAGTTTGACCAAGGATTTTTCTTTCAAGTCAAATCTAATTTTTGTAGTTGGATTAAACGGATTAGGATAATTCTGGTACAATTGATTTTCGTCTGGAATTTTTATCGCCGATACAAAAATCATTTTAATTCTTTCATCAGAGATAAGAATTTCTTTTTCAGGAGAAACAATTTCGCTAAAACCAATGGTTTGATGACTTTCTATTTTTACTTGATGCTTTGAAGTTTTTATCTTCAACGGGTACGAAACACCTTGAAGTAAAATTACATTCACTTGATTTGTTTCTTCTATCATTTTGTTTGAAGAGAATCGAACATCAAAAATTTCTGAAGGAGGAAGTGGTGGCAATTCGGAAAAATTATTCATACCAATTTCATCGCATAAAAATAATTTTGCTTGATTATTAAGTTTATCTGTTATTGTAAGTTCGATTGAACTTTCGGGGATATTCAAATTATTTTTTTGAGCGATTTTGGTTGAGCCTGGTTGTGGTAAGATTAACTCCCCATTTTGAGATACTTTTATCCAGTAGCCTAATCCACTTTTTAATTCATTTGTAACAAAATAACCAGAATTGTATCCAAAGAAATTTGACTGAATTATATTTGGTGGATTGGTTGTAATTGCAGCAACATTTACATCACTATCGAAAGTGCCAATCATATTCCATCCAGCATTTACTGAAATTTTCTTACTCTCGACGGGAATTCCACAAATTGTGATTTGTTGTGGTGAAGAAAATTTTAACCAATATCCTTTTGAATTTGCAAGCGTATCAGCAGAATAATAACCATACATTTGATTGAAGCCATAAGCATTTGAAACAGAAGTTGGGAATAGTTCATTCTTCGTCATATTTGTTCTGAATACAGGAACAGCAACAATATTCCAATTTTGATTTACATTGAAACTCACACACAATTGATTTTTAATAGTAAAAACACCATCGCTTATATCAAATACATTTGGATTTTCAATTGATGTGATTTTAATTCTACATTGCGTTGATGGTGAACCACTCACTGTCCACAAATATTCACCATTCGATGCAGAAAAGTTCGAAGCAATTAAATTCCAGCTTGAACCGTCATTCGTTGAAAGTTCAATTTTAATGTTATTTACACCTGAGCTTGTCCATTTGATAAACTTATTTTGATTAACATACCAAACCTCACCGCCATTTGGAGATACAACGCTGATTGATGCAGATTGAACTAAGTTACCTCCCGATATCATTGCAACATTTCCTAAGTTGGAACCAACCAAAATTTCTCGAGAACCATTTCCATCTAAATCAGGGATCGTTGCAACTTCTCTTGCTTGTGTTGAACCTCCAAATGAATAAAGGGCAAGGTCATTTCCGTTACTTCCATTTACAATCAGAGCCCCTTGATTTTGAACAGCAAATACAACATCATCAGAACCATCGCCATTTAAATCTGGAATTATATCAACACCCATTGTATTTCCAGTTGATTTAAACCAAACAGCAGTACCATTAGCACCATTTATGCATGCAGCTCCACCTGAAAGAATTGAAACAGCAATTTCATCAATTCCATCGCCAGTTACATCTTTTAAAATTTTCATCTGAGTAGGTGCACCAGAACTACCGAATGAATATGTCCATATTGGAAGACCAGTTGTTCCTTTTAATCTGTAGATTTGTCCCCAAAATGCACCAGCAATTACATCAGGTTTTTGTCCTGGAATATTTAAAACGATTACTTCCTTTCCACCACCAGTGTTGGATGGAACAGAGTATGCCCAAATCAAATTTCCATTTGCACCATTTAATGCTTGAAATTGATAAACTGGTTCACCAATAGTGGCAATCACATCTGGTTTTCCATCATCATTAATATCTGGAATTGCTGTTACAGCATGAGTAAAACCTCCAACAAATCTTTGCCATATTATTTGTCCATTAGTTCCATTAAAAAGATAAACACTTCTCCTTCCAGCAACTCCGCCCGTTTGTGTTGCACTTGCTGCTGCAATTACATCTGGTACACCATCATTGTTGAAATCAGTTGAGGCATCAACTCCTGTTATATCACCAAGGTTGAAACTATCAGGATGGTCGGTTCCAAATTTCCATAACATTTGACCATTTCTTCCATTTATTGCATAAACTGTTTCATTCCCACCACCTGTACCAATTACAACATCATTAAACCCATCGCCATTCAAATCACTTGCGATTGAAAGAGCTTTTTGGTATGAATAATCTCCAGCACTTCCAATTGAACCTGCACTTGAACTTGAAATGTATGTGTTAAAAGACCACAGTGTATCATTCGTACCTGATGAGTTTCCATTCAAAGCAACTGTCCAGTAATTTTCGGTACAAACGATAACATCTGCTTTGCCGTCTCCAGTAATATCATTAAAAGCACGGACTCCTTTTACTGTTCTAAAAGTATTTGAGATAGGATGATTTGGAATAGTATGCGTCCATAAAGTTTGACCTAATGGAATGTTTTGAACTTCACCAACACCAGTAAGAAAAATTTTTGCTTCTGGTGCATTTGAAGAATTGTTAATAATTCTCAAAGTATCGCTTATCAAAGAAGCTGAATTAGGTTTGAACCAAACACGAACATATCTAAAACTATTTGCTGGGATAGTCATTGGAAAAACATTTGCTTCAAGATAAAAGTCAGAACGAGAAGTGTTCCATGAAAAAATGTTTATTGGTTGAGTGCTTTGATTTTCAATCTTCATCCACCAGAAGTTAGTACTTCCAACTCTTTTAGTTCCAAAATTGTAACTCGAAGGAATATTTATAATGCCAGTATTTGTGTTGGAAGTGCCGTTTAATTTAGAATAAAGAACAGCTTGCGAATAACTTGAAAAGTAGGTCAAGAAAAGAAAAAGAAAAATGTATTTGAAAATTTTTGAAGAAACTTTATTAGATAAATTAAAGAGAAACCCTATGAGTTGTTCGAATATTTTCATTTTGTCACCTCCTTAAAAAAAATAGTCTTCACTAAAATAAGAATTAATACAATCTAATGCCCTCGAATTTTAGTTTATGCATTTGAATTGTAGTTTGAATTATCGCTCATAATTATTAGGTTTGACTAACAAAAAAGGGGTTAAAAGATGAAAAACAAAGTTATATTGATTCTAATTGTTGTTGCTGCAATAAGTGTTCTTATTGGATTGATTGGAAAATTCAGTGGGTCAATCATTGTGTTTGCAAACGCCACATGGCATATGTTTGCTCAAACTTGTTTACTTGCAGCAATTGCATTTGGAATTGGTAAATTATTAGAGAAATAAGAGCTCTAATTTTTTTGAATAAACTTTCTTCTTCACTTTTAGATTAACCGACTTCTGTCATAAGATCATTTTGCACTTCAATTAATTTCTAACTACATCACACAAAAAATTACTTACTCATATTATCAATTTACTTTCAAAAATTAATTAAAAACTTTAATTTCGAGTTAATTTTTTAGGACAATTAATAACAAATGGACAAGAGCGATATGTACAAACAATATTCTGACAAGATTAAATATTCCGAAATCGAAAAAAGAATTTTAGAATTTTGGGAAGAGAATAAAATCTTTGAAAAGAGCATCGAAACAAGAGATCCAAAAAAGAATTTCACTTTTTATGAAGGTCCTCCAACTGCTAATGGTCGCCCAGGTATTCACCATGTAATGGCAAGAACAATCAAAGACATTATTTGTCGTTATAAAACTTTACAAGGTTATCGAGTTAATAGAAAAGCTGGTTGGGATACACACGGATTACCAGTAGAAATCGAAGTTGAAAAAGAACTTGGTATCAAAACAAAAGATGAAATTGTTCTTTATGGTGTAGAAAAATTTAATCAAGCTTGTAAAAATTCTGTTTTCACTTATGTGAAAGATTGGAACGAGTTGACAAGAAGAATTGGTTATTGGATAAATCTTGATGATGCTTACATCACTTGCACTAATGAATATATCGAATCGGTTTGGTGGTCACTTAAAAAATTTTTTGATGAAGGTTACATTTACAAAGGATTCAAAATTCAACCTTACTGTACAAGATGCGAAACTCCACTTTCCTCTCACGAACTTTCGCTTGGCTATCAAGATGTAAAAGACCCTTCAATTTATGTTGCTGTTAAAATTAAAAATCAACCAGATACATTTTTCTTAGTCTGGACAACTACTCCATGGACATTAATTTCAAATGTTGCTTTAGCTGTAAATAAAGATGTGGATTATGTTAAGGTCAAACTTCTTGATGAGAACAAAACACCTTACTATTTAATTTTAGCTGAAGCAAGAACGGTTGTTTTACCTCAAGGTTTTGAAGTAGTGGAAAAATATAAAGGTCAGGATTTACTTGGTTGGGAATATGAGCGTTTGTTCGATTATGTACCTGTTGATAAAAAAGCATTTTATGTGATAGAAGGTGACTTTGTTACTACAGAAGATGGTTCAGGAATTGTTCATATTGCACCAGCTTTTGGTGAAGACGATTATCAAGTAGGAAAGAAATATGATTTACCTTTAATTAATCCTGTTGATAAGAGTGGAAGATTTAATGAGCTTATAACTGATTTCAAGTCAATGCATGTTAAAGAAGCTGATCCACATATCATTCAAAACTTGAAATCAAGAAAATTACTTTTCAAGAAAGAAACAATTGAACATAGCTATCCACATTGTTGGAGATGTAAGTCACCACTGCTCTATTATGCAAGAGAATCATGGTACATCGCTACGACAAAGTATGTTGATATGATGATTGAATTAAATAAACAAATTAATTGGTATCCACCTGAAGTTGGTAAAGGAAGATTTGGCAATTGGCTTGAAGAAAATAAAGATTGGGCACTTTCTCGTGACCGTTTTTGGGGAACACCTCTTCCAATTTGGGTGAGTGAAGATGGAGATATGTTCGCTATTGGAAGTATTGAAGAGTTGAAAGAAGGTTATTTCTTGACTGATGATGGAAAGAAAATTCCAGTAAGTGAATTGACAGATTTAGATTTGCATAAACCTTATGTTGATAAAATAATTTTTGAGAAAAATGGAAAAGTCTATCGCAGAACACCTGAGTTGATTGATGTTTGGTATGATTCAGGTTCGATGCCTTTTGCTCAATTTCATTATCCATTTGAGAACAAAGAAGTATTCGAACAAAACTATCCCGCCGATTTTATTGCTGAAGGAATTGATCAAACTCGTGGATGGTTTTATTCACTTCATGCAATAGGAACATTTTTATTCAAAAAACCTGCATATAAAAATGTAATAGTAAACGAATTGATTTTAGATAAAGAAGGGAAGAAGATGTCCAAGTCTTTGGGCAATACAGTTGATCCCTTCGAAATAGTTGAGAAATATGGTGCCGATACAACAAGATGGTATTTAGTTTCAAATAGTCCACCATGGAAAGCAACATTATTTAATGAAGATGATTTGTTTGATGTTCAAAGAAAATTTTTCGGTACCTTAATTAACACCTATGCATTCTTCGCTCTTTACGCAAATCTTGATGGTTTCAAATATGAAGAAGATGAAATTCCTTTTGAAAAAAGACCTGAGATTGATAAGTGGATTTTATCAGCATTAAATGTATTGATAAAAGAAGTTAAAGAATATTTTGATGATTACGACATTACTAAGGCAGCAAGAGCAATTTCTGAATTTACTATTGAGCAACTTTCGAATTGGTATGTTAGAAGAAATCGTCGCCGCTTCTGGAAGAGCGAAATGAATGCAGATAAAATATCTGCTTATCAAACTCTTTATCATTGTTTAATTACAATAGCAAAACTCAGTTCTCCAATTGCGCCATTTATCTCCGAAGAGATTTATCGTTGCTTAAATTCAGTTACAAACAAAGAACCTTATGAATCAGTTCATCTCTCCTTGTATCCTGAAGTTGGTCCAATTGATGAACAACTACTTCACAAAATGGAAGTAGCTCAAAAAATTGTATCGATTGTTCGTTCAATCAGATCAAAAAACAATTTGAAAGTTCGTCAACCATTGCAGAAGATGCTTGTTGTAGTCAAAAAAGAAGATCAAGATTCAGTTCGAGAAATGGAGCAAGTTATATTAGAAGAAGTAAATGTTAAGGAATTGCAGTTGCTTGATACTGATTCGGATATTGTGATAAAGAAAGCTAAACCAAACTTTAAATCAATTGGACCGAAATTTGGCAAGAAAGTTAATTTAGTTGCGAATGCAATTAGAAACTTAGATGGAAATCAAATTAAACAAATTGAAAGTGGTCAAAATATCATCCTTCAAATTGAAGGAGAAAATTTAGAAATTACACCTTCGGATGTTGAAGTATTTGGAGAAGAAATCAAAGGTTGGATTGTTGAAAGCGAAGATGGTATTACCGTTTCGCTTGATACAAATCTTACACCTGAATTAATTGAAGAAGGTCTTGCAAGAGAATTTATTAATCGTGTTCAGAATATGAGAAAAGATGCAGACTTTGAAGTTAGTGACCGTATTTCAATTATGGTAGAAGGAAGTGAAAATCTTCAAAAAGCAATTTCAAAAATGAAGTCGTATATTATGCAAGAGACATTAGCCGAAGAACTTGAATTCGGAAAATGTGATTCAGGATTTGTTCAAGAGTGGAAAGTTGGAAGTGAGGAATGCAAAATCAGCATAACTAAAAAATAGGAGAGATGAACAATGGCAAAATCAACAAAAGGAAAAAGCAGTACCAAAGTAAAAACTGCAAAGAAATCTGCTGCGAAGAAAACTTCCAGCAAGGCAAAAACAACAAAAGTCTCGACTAAGTCGAAGACCGTCAAGAAAAGTGCGGTCAAACCAAAAGCTGAGAAGAAGACAAAGAAAAAAGTAACCAAAGAAAATGTTCAAGTAACAGCGGAGGTAAAGACACAAGTGGTTCAGAAAAAACCTGCATATTCTCCAAAAGAACTTGAATACTTTAAACAGATTATTCTTGAGAAGAAACGAGAGATTCTCGAGCAACTTGAGAGCTTGCGTGAAAGAATGATGGACGAAAACGAAGGTGGCTTTGTGAACGAAAATTCTCCATATTCACTTCACATGGCAGAACAAGGAACAGATGCATTCGAGAAAGAAAAAAATTATCTATGGGCACAGAGAGAAACTAAATTTTTAAGCTACTTAGATGCAGCTCTCAGAAGAATTGAAGAGGGCACTTATGGTTATTGCATTGATTGCGGAAAAGTAATTGAGAAAGGTCGTCTCGAAGCTGTGCCTCATACTCAGCATTGTGTTAGTTGTAAAGTTAAATTCAGTAAGTAAATTTTCTTTCAATTATGAAAATATTTTATGTGACTTTTTTTATTGTTTTACTGGATCAGATAACTAAAATTTTAGTTAAGGGAATTCATATACCTTCGCTTGGAATTGAGATTAAAGGTATGCAACTTTATGACAGCATAAGTGTACTGGGCGATTTTTTCAGAATTACTTATATCGAAAATCCTGGTATGGCATTTGGAATTGACTTTGGCGAATCAGCTAAATTTTATCTAACTCTTTTTTCGTTGATTGCAAGTGTTGTCATTACTGTTTATTTGATTAAACATAAAGATGAAAAGTTAAGTTTAAGACTTCCACTCGCATTGATTCTTGGTGGTGCAATTGGAAATTTAATTGATAGAATGTTTTATGGAGTCATTTACAACGAAGCTCCACTCTTTTATGGCAAAGTTGTTGACTTTATTGATTTTGATTTCTTTAACATCACACTCTTTGGTTATACTTACGACCGCTGGCCTATTTTTAATATCGCAGATATGTCTGTTTCGATTGGTGTGATTATTTTAATTTTATTCCATCGAGAAAAGCAAGAAGAAAAAACAGAAGAAACAAGTCAAACAACCGAATTAGAAATGAATCAAAACCTTGATAATTCCATGAGTGAGATTGTTGAAGTTGAAAATAATCCTCAGACTTCTGGTGAGCAAGAAAAAGTGTAATGGAGATAATCACTGAAAAGAAATTTAGATTTGAAATTCCCGAAGGAAAACGAAAAGAACGACTTGATGTTTATCTAACTCACGCAATTGAAAATTCTACCCGTACGAAAATTCAAAATTTAATTAAGAATGAATTTGTCCAAGTTAACGGCAAATTTGTAAAACCATCTTACCAGTTAAATCCTGGCGATATAGTAGAAGTAAGAATTCCCGTCAAACCTCGTCCAGCTCAAACTCTTCCAGAACCGATTCCATTAAATATTATCTATGAAGATGATGATGTGATTGTATTGAACAAACCAGCTGGAATGGTTGTTCATCCTGCACTTGGTAATTATACGGGAACACTTGTCAATGCATTGCTTTATTACACAAAAAATTTATCAAAGTCTTCAGATGTTGACCGTGCTGGTATTGTTCATAGAATTGATAAAAATACGAGTGGACTACTCGTAGTTGCAAAAAATGATATTGCCCACGCAAAACTTGCAAAACAATTTTCTGCTCATTCAATTGAGAGGGAATATTGGGCGATTGTTTGGGGACATTTCAAAACTCCAGAAGGAGTAATTGAAACAAAAATTGGTCGAAGTAAATCGGATAGAAAAAAATTTGCTGTTGTTGAAGATGGCAAAGAAGCAGTTACATATTATTATGTCCTCGAAGAATTTGAATATTTAACTCTTCTTCGATTAAAATTAAAAACTGGTAGAACACACCAAATTCGAGTTCATCTATCTCACATAAATCATCCCGTATTTGGCGACCCAACTTATGGTGGGAGAAAAATTCATTACTCTAATGTAACTTCTCGAATTAAACATGAAGTTGAAAACCTTTTAGAGATAATGAAACGACAAGCTCTCCACGCAAAAACTCTTGGCTTCATCCATCCAACTACAAATGAATTCATGAAATTTGACTCTGAATTACCTGAAGATATGCAACTTTTACTTGATAAACTGAGAAAAACAAAACATCAGTAATAAATTAATCTCATCATCACAATCACGCACTTTTGTTCTATAACTTCATTTGAATAATGAATGTTGAAACTATTCCCTAAGTTTGAAACATCGAATAATTTGTAGTTACTGAGAATTGAGAGAATTACTCAAAAACACCAGGGATTTGAGTTGAGCATTTTGGACATTTTCCATCCTTCAATCTATTTATAAGCACCGAATGCCAATCACGCTCTATCAATTTCATTTTACAATTTGGACAGTAAGTAGTTTGACCTTCTCGATCAAAAACATTTCCTACATAGACGAATTTCAATCCTTTACTTAAAGCAATGCTTCGAGCTCTTTTTAATGTTGAAGGTGGTGTTGGTGGTTTATCTCTCAACTTGAAATCTGGATGAAAGGCAGTAAAATGGATTGGCACATCATCACCAAGATTATGAAGTACCCAATCGCATAGTGCGTTGAGTTCTTCGTCGGAGTCGTTTTCGTCTGGAATCAAAAGTGTTGTGATTTCAAACCAAACATTTGTTTCTTTTCTTAACCAAACTAAAGTATCGAGCACAGGTTCGAGATGAGAAAAAGTAAGCTTATGATAAAATCTTTCAGTGAAAGCTTTTAAATCTACATTTGCGCCGTCAATGTATTGATAGATTTCTTTACGAGCTTCATCTGTGATATAACCATCAGTAACCATTACCGTTTTTATTCCATATTCATGAGCAATCTTTGAAATGTCAATAACATATTCTCCAAAAATTGTTGGTTCGTTGTAAGTGAAAGCAATACTTGGTGTTTTGTATTTCAATGCAAGTTTTACCACACCTTCAGGCGAAACTTCGAGTGCATGTGTATCGTCAAGGTGAGCTTTGCTTATACTCCAATTTTGACAGAATTTACATCCAAGATTACAACCAGCAGTTCCAAAACTTAAAATAGTTGTTCCAGGTAGAAAATGATTTAATGGTTTTTTCTCAACAGGGTCAATTCCAAATCCTGTTGGTCTTCCATAAGCAATAGAATAAAGTTTCCCACCGTGGTTTTGACGAACATAACAGAACCCATATTGACCAACACCAATGGTGCAAAATCTTGGACAGAGAGTACATAAAATTTTACCGTTATCAAGAGCTTTCCACCACTTTGCTTCAATCATAATGCACTTTTCTTTTTTGTAAAGTTTATCAACTTTTTAATTAATATCAATGGAAGGTTATTGAAACTGCTTATGAAAAATTAACTTTTTAACTCAAAATACTTCTCTGAAGTTTTTTAATTCACTAACAAATTTAATGTGAACAGATTAAAAGTACTGGAAACTTTTTTTAATCTTCAAACAAGTTTTCAATAAAACAAAAATTTTTTCTGAGGACTCTGTATCATCCTTTGTACTTGTAATTATGAGTTTATAAGGATTAAAGAAATTACCTTCGTTGAGGAAAAAATATTATTTGTATTATAAAAATGTTATTGCTATAATTGTTGCAAAAGTATCATTAAAAAAGGAGCTTAAAATGAAGCGAGGTATCTTAGTTTTATCAATAATTACTCTCTTACACATTAATTCTTATGCATGCTTTGATACTTACCTTTTTCTTCGAAAAGCTTCAATGGTTTATCCTTACAAATCATTAGTTCTTGAAGCAAATGGTGAGTATTCTTTCACTAAGTTTAATGACCCATCACAAGATCAGCTCTTTACGATGGGGAGTATTTATTACGGTTTATTAAAAGATTTTTCAATTCAATTAACCATAGGCTCATCAGAAAAACCAAGAGGTGAATTTGCACTTGATGCATACAGTATTCGAGGTGTTTATAATCTTTTCACATCAAAAGAAAATGATTACAACTTCAATTTAATATTTGAGCATCGAGGGATGACCAACAGAAAAGCAAACGAAATTGAAATTTCAACTCCGTTAATTCATTTTAATGATGATTTCACTTACATAATCCATCCAACTATGAGCTATGGATTAAACTCACAAGATTTGACAATTGGAGGACATCTTGGTTTCTTTTATAACTTTAATCCAAATAGTTTGATTGGAATTGGTGCAGAATATGCGAGTGTTCAAAGCAGTAGTTATGGTGGGCAGAGACTAACACAAAGTGAGTTTTCAACAAGTTTATTTTTTGGTACTTACATTGGTAATCGAATTTATTTACAAAATGAATTCGCAAAAGGACTTGCTAACTCACGAGATTTCGGTCTTGCGATTACAACCAAATTTATTATTAACTGATTGGCAGCTCCCTTCTACATAAATTAATCACGCCATCTTTAATCTCAGCTGAAAACTTAATTTTAGTTTTCAGCTGAGATTTTTATTCTTTTTCCTTTCATTGAATCTAACTTTGAAAATTCAAATCTTATTGGAGAAATTTTTCAGAAAGGAAATTGAATATGTTTCCAAAAACTTTCTTGTACATTTTATTCTCATTGTTAATAAGCACTTGCAGTGAAACAAAATCAACTTCTTTTTCTTTAGAAGAAGCGTTTCCTAATTTAATATTTTCAAATCCTGTAGATTTACAATCCTCAAAAGATGGTTCTAATAGATTATTTGTTGTGGAACAACAAGGTAGAATTATTGTTTTCGAAAACAACAGAAATACTACGGTAAAAAAAGTTTTTCTCGACATTCGAGATAGAGTTGCTTGGGGTGGTGAGATGGGTTTGCTTGGATTGGCATTTCATCCTCAGTTTGCAAGTAACGGATATTTTTATGTTAATTACACGGCTAACAATCCACGACGAACTATTATTTCAAGATTTCGTGTATCTGCAACAAATCCTGACTCAGCTGATAAAAATTCAGAATTTATTTTACTTACATTTGCTCAACCTTATGCTAATCACAATGGTGGATGCATTGCTTTTGGTTCGGATGGTTATCTTTACATCGCCACTGGTGATGGTGGTTCAGCTGGTGACCCACAAAACTTTGCCCAAAGATTAGATAATCTACTTGGAAAAATTTTACGAATTGATGTAAACAATCCACAACCACCATTAAATTATGGTATACCACCAGATAATCCTCTTGTTGATAGTGTTAATCCAAACATAAGAAAAGAAATTTATGCCTACGGATTAAGAAATCCATGGAAATTTTCTTTTGACTTTCAGACAAATAAACTTTGGGCTGCTGATGTAGGACAATATGATTGGGAAGAAATTGATTTGATTGAAAAGGGTGGAAATTATGGTTGGAGATGTTATGAAGGAAATCATCCGTATAATCTTGCTGGATGTAATGGTAGTTATATATTCCCTATTTATGAGTACTCTCATGTAGAAGGTATAAGCATTACAGGAGGATTTGTTTATCGTGGAAATAGGTTCACTGAACTTTATGGAAAATACATTTATGGTGATTTTGGATCGAAAAAAATTTGGGCATTAGACTATGAAGGAAAGAAAATACCAATTAACTCTTTAATCGCAACTTGTCCTCAAGCAATTAGTTCATTTGGAGTTGATGACCAAAATGAACTTTATATCGTTGGATATGAAGGAAGAATCTATAGACTTAAAAAAACAACAGATGTGAAAGGGAACTCAAAAAATAATTTTAATCAAATCAAATTAGAAAATATTTTTCCAAATCCAGCAAGTGAAAAAGCTTTTCTTAAATTTTTTATTCCTGAGAGATTTAATCATCAAGAAAATTTAGTATTAGAAATGTTCAATATTCTTGGAGAGAAAATTTTTGAAAGAAAGTTCAGTAATCTAAACTCAGATTTGATTGAATTAAACTTAAATAATTTTAGAAGTGGAATTTATTTACTAAAAACTCAATTTGGTATCACATCAACTTACAGTAGAATTATCATAACAAAATAAAAGCCGAACACAAAGGTTCGGCTCTTTTACTGTAAAAAATCATTTTATCAAAATCATTTTCTTACTTTATCAAAATCATTTTCTTACTTGTGATTGAATAGTCTGTTTGCAATGAATAGATATAAGTCCCACTTGATAGTTCATCTAAATTTAATTGTAATTCGTAAGCACCTGCCTTTTGATAACCAACTTTTATTTCTTTAAGAACTCTACCCATAATATCAATTATCTTAAAACTAACCACCGATGATTTTGGTAGTATGTATCTAATTTTCGTTGATGCATTAAAGGGATTAGGATAGTTTTGATAGAGAGTGATTTTCTCTGGCACATTTGGCAAATCTTCATTCTTTAGAAGTAATGATTGGATTAATACCCCAGTTACTGGATCAATTATGTTTATTAAATTTTTGTAGTAACCTGAAGTTGTATCTATCCCATTATAAATACCGTGGAAAAGAACTCTTGAGGTATCGAAAGGTGATTGACAATATAGAAAACCAATTGATTCAACATAAAAACTATCTCTGAAATTCGTTCCACCGTGAGCTTCAGAAACAAGCATCAATGAATCGCTATCACGATAGCTTAGTAATGGAACTGATTTATTCAGTACAAAATCATCAAATAACCAACCACTTGTATCATCAATCGCTGGCACTCCGAAAAATATATTAACATTAAATTTCTTGTTGTTCGGTGATAAATAACCAAATACTGAGAAGATTGATTTTCCATCAACATAACTATCCTCGAAACCAAGCGCATACATTAACGATGAATTCGGATAGCGTAATTTTGCGACTGAATCTGCTAAAGGAAATTTTTGTTTTATGGTAAACGGTTCAAATGTTAATCGCATTTTTGAAATAATTCTACCATTGTATGGATTGATGTAAAAGTTCAAAATGCTTTGAGGATTATTTGCAAAGTCGGTTTTAAGATAAGATACTTTCCAATACGGATTTACTGTATCTGGTGGGAATAAATCTTCAGTGGAGTAGTTTCGTAATTCATAAATTACAAAAGTTCTTCCACCTGGCTCGTATCTAAATGCAGTTCCACCATTTAATTCAGCACTATCTGAAACGACATCACTATCAACGAAATCGAAATTTAAATTAGCATTTGCTTTGGTGAAGGGGAGATTTGATATAGCAGTATCAATGAAGACAAAATATTGTGAATAATAGATTGAAAAAAATCCTTTTGTGTTAGAGAAAAAGTAATAAGTGATTATTGGAGCTTTTCCATCAACTGTATCGTCACCAGTAGACAAATCAATCATCTCATTGAAAAGTATTGCTCGCAATTGAGAGTTACTTGCATAAGAGTTAGCTATTTGCCTTATTGTATCAAGTTTTTCTCGTGCCGAAAAGGTTTGATTCAAAAAGTAATTGCTTGTGGTTAATTTCAAATTTTTTGGCGAAGCTAATTTTTGTGTTAATGATGACTTGATTTTTTCAATCTTTGATTTTTGATCAAGCAGTTGATTGAATTTTGATTGATTAATTTTCAAATCGCCAGCATTCATTGTTGTATGAGAGATAATGAGAGAAAAGAGTATGCAAATTATGAATAACTTGCTCATATCTTCGCCCTCCATTTTTAAAAAATCTATTATGAAACTATTTTTTTGTCAATGTAAAGGTAGGGTAAAAAGATTAAACGAAGGTTAAAAATAAATTAAAATATTCTTATCTAAGTTTTTCTTTGAAGATTTTTTTTGTTTTCTCAACTTTCGGTGCAACTACAAAAATGCAATAAGCTTTGTTTGGATTTTTTTCGAAATAATTTTGATGATATTCTTCAGCAGGATAAAAATTTTTTAAAGGTTCAACTTGAGTTACAATTGGTTGAGAGTAAACCTTTTCTTCTTCGAGTTTTTTTATGAATTTTATAGCCAAATCTCTTTGAGCATCGTTATGATAAAAAATAACCGAACGGTATTGTGTTCCTACATCAGCACCTTGACGATTGAGAGTTGTTGGATCATGGGTTTTGAAAAATACTTCCAATAAATCATTATATGAAATAATTTCTGGATTAAAAGTGACTTGACAAACTTCCGCATGTCCAGTGGTTCCAGTGCAAACTTGTTCGTATGTAGGTGATTCTAACTCGCCACCAGAATAACCAACCACTGTTTCGACTACACCTTTTAATTGCCTAAAGACTGCTTCAGTACACCAAAAACATCCACCACCAAATGTTGCTTTTTCTAAATTTGAAATTACATTGTTAGTTTGTTTTAATTGTTCCATCTCGTTCTCTTTACATTTGGTTGAAAATAATGAAAATGCAAACAGAAAAATTATTATGAACTTCATTGAGAGTTAAGTTTCAAAATTTCATTGTAAACATCTGAAATCGGAATATTTTTTTCGAGGGCAATTTTTTTGCATTCCTCAAATTCAGGAATATACTTTTTACTGTTTTCGTGAATAACAACTTTAACTTTCACTTCACCAAATTTTGTTTTAATTGTCTCTATGTCTCGATTTAATTTTCTTCTATCAATTTTAATTATTCTAACACCAAGAGTAGTAGTCTCTTTATAAATTATATTTAAGACTTCATCAATTTTATTTCCTTCACAAAGCGTTGAAAGAATTATTCCAGGTCTGCCTTTTTTCATTATGATTGGAATTAAGTAAGCATCGTGGGCACCAGCATTCAAGAGTTTTTCAATTACATAAGGATAAAACTCTGGATTCATATCATCAATGTTTGTTTCAATTATGTAAGATTCATCTATCGAAAAAGTTTCGATTGGTTCGCCAATAATTAATCGAAATAAATTTGGAATTTGAGGAATATCTTTTGAGCCTGCACCATAACCAATGTTTGTAACTTTTATCTTTTTGAAATCAATTAAACCTTGGGAAAGTGCTTTAATTATTCCTGCTCCTGTTGGAGTTGTTAATTCGAAGGGAACATCTAAAAAAGTTACGGGATAGTCTTTTAGGATTTCAATTGTAGCTGGTGCTGGGATTGGCATTGTTCCATGTTGAGTTTGAATAAATCCTTTACCAAAAGGAACAATGGAAGTAAAAACATTCTTCACATTAAAATATTCCAATCCAATTGCAGCTCCAACAATATCGACAATTGAATCAATTGCACCAATTTCGTGAAAGTGAACATCTTCAAGTTTAACATTATGAATTTTCGCTTCTGCTTCTCCAATAATCTTGAAAATATTTTTTGAAATTGATTTTACATTAGCAGAAAGTTCGCTTTTTTCTATGAGTTCAATAATCTCTGCATAACTTCTTCCGTGATGAGAGTCGTGGTGGTGATGATGATGTTCATCTTCGTGTTCATGTGAATGTTTGTAATCTACATTAATTTTCACATCAAACTTTGTTGCGGTGATTGATTTTTTCTGAACGAGTGAGATTGAAAGTTCATAACCTTTAAGATTCAATTTCTTTAATTCTTGTTTTAGATGTTCAAAAGGCATTCCAGCCGAAATTAAAGCTCCCACAAACATATCACCACTTAATCCAGAGAAAGTGTCTAAGAAAGCAATTTTCATTATAAAGCTCCTTGTGTTTGGTTGCAAAGATAATAAATGATAATTATAGCAAGTATTTATCTATTCATATTTTTGAAAAGATTAGATTAAAATTTGGAGAGTTATTAATGTCTTGGTTAAACAAATCACAAATTCGTAAACATTTCGATTATCTTAATAATGGAATTATTTATTTCAATCACGCTTCTACTGGTCCCATTCCAGATTTTACTGTTGAAGCAGTTAAGAATTATTTAATCGAAAG
>JAOAHM010000063.1 GCA_026415235.1 Ignavibacteria bacterium
CCACAATTTCACCGAGCCCGTGGTTGAGACAGTGCCCAAATCGTTACACCATTCGTGCAGGTCGGAACTTACCCGACAAGGAATTTCGCTACCTTAGGACCGTTATAGTTACGGCCGCCGTTTACTGGGGCTTCGGTTCAAAGCTTCGCTTGCGCTAACCTCTTCCCTTAACCTTCCAGCACCGGGCAGGTGTCAGTCCCTATACATCGTCTGAATTGACTTAGCAGAGACATGTGTTTTTGTTAAACAGTCGCTTGGGCCATTTCACTGCGGCCTCATTCGGCTTGATCTGTACAATCTTACCTAATAGAGGCACCCCTTCTTGCGAACTTACGGGGTTAATTTGCCGAGTTCCTTAACCACGGCTCACTCGAGCGCCTTAGAATACTCATCCCATCTACCTGTGTCGGTTTGCGGTACGGTCTGATATAAATCTCCTATACGAAGTTTTTCTCGGCAGTCTGATTAGGATCAGTTTGTGGGCAAGCCCTCCCGTTCGTATCTCGGTCTTATAGAAGAGCGGATTTGCCTACTCTTCAAACCTACATACTTAGACCACCTAATCCAACAGGTGGCTGATCTTTCACTTCTGCGTCACTCCTTATAGTCAAACGATTTATACCAGGTACAGGAATTTTTACCTGTTTCCCATCGCCTACGCCTTTCAGCCTCGGCTTAGGATCCGACTAACCCTGAGATGACTAACATTGCTCAGGAAACCTTAGATTTTCGGCGTGAAGATTTTTCATCTTCATTATCGTTACTTATGCCTACATTTGCGTTTCCATTCGCTCCAGCATAGCTCACGCTACACCTTCGCTGCAAATGGAATGCTCCTCTACCACCCAACTTGCGTTGGATCCATAACTTCGGCAAGTAGTTTAAGTCCCGAGAATTGTCGACGCTAAGTCGCTTGACTAGTGAGCTATTACGCACTCTTTAAATGAATGGCTGCTTCTAAGCCAACATCCTAGTTGTCTGAGCAACTTAACATCCTTTATCTGTTAACTACTATTTTGGGGCCTTAGTTGATGGTCTGGGTTGTTTCCCTTTTGGCAACGAAGCTTATCCCCCGCTGCCTGACTCCCGAGAAACATATGACCGGAATTCGGAGTTTGTCTGGGTTTGGTACCGTTGTGACAGCCCTAGCCCAATCAGTGCTCTACCTCCGGCATACTATATACTCGAGGCTAGCCCTAAAGCTATTTCGAGGAGTACGAGCTATCACCGAGTTTGATTGGTCTTTCGCTCCTACCCTCACCTCATCCAAGCGGTTTTCAACCCACATTAGTTCGGACCTCCATGAGGTTTTACCCTAACTTCATCCTGGCCGAGGGTAGATGACCCGGTTTCGCGTCTAGCGCCTGTTACTTAAACGCCCTATTCAGACTCGCTTTCGCTACGGTTTCTCCGCTTAGCGGATTAACCTTGCAACAGACGACTAACTCGTAGGCTCATTATCCAGAAGGCACGCTGTCATCCGCCAAAGGCAGACTCCAACTGCTTGTAAGCATACGGTTTCAGGTACTATTTCACTCTCCTGTTAGGAGTTCTTTTCACCTTTCCCTCACGGTACTTATGCACTATCGGTCACAAAGGAGTATTTAGCCTTAGCAGATGGTTCTGCTAGATTCACACAGACTTCCACTTATTCCGTGCTACTTGGGAATGTTATCCAAGAAGTTATATTGTTTTAATCTACGGGACTATCACCCTTTATAGTTGAACTTTCCAGAACATTCGACTAACAATATAATTTTTGACTTCTCGACTTATTCGTAATTCAGTCCGATAACACCCCACAACACCGATAACACAACAGTTACGACTTTTAGCATGTTAATCGGTTTAGGCTCTTTCCGTTTCGCTCGCCACTACTCAGGAAATCACTTTTGTTTTCTCTTCCTCTGGGTACTGAGATGTTTCACTTCCCCAGGTTGGCTCTTCTTATCTTATGGATTCAGATAAGAGTTTCTCGACATTACTCGAGAAGGGTTGCCCCATTCGGAAATCCACGGGTATTAGGTTGCTTCCACCTCACCGTGGCGTATCGCCGGTAACCGCGTCCTTCATCGCCTCTTTGTGCCAAGGCATCCACCGTATGCCCTTAGTAACTTAGCCAAAATCTTTATTACAAGATAGATGCTATTTTATTTTGTTTATGGACTCAGAGTAAGTAAATTTTACTTACAACTCTTTCAATCTTTCAAAGAACAAACCTATTTTGTGGAGCTAATCGGGATCGAACCGATAACCTCCGCCTTGCAAGGGCGGCGCTCTCCCAATTGAGCTATAGCCCCAAAACAATTTAGTAATGTTTGGGGTCGGTTATAAACTTAAAGCAACACAACCCAACACAGTGGGCCTGAGTAGAATTGAACTACTGACCTCACGCTTATCAGGCGTGCGCTCTAACCATCTGAGCTACAGGCCCGTGATTTAATCACAGCAGCCTAAGCTGCTCAGTTAAATAATAAAGAGTGAGCAACTAAAAATTCAAAAGAAGTATAGATTACTCTTTAGAAAGGAGGTGATCCAGCCGCACCTTCCGGTACGGCTACCTTGTTACGACTTAGCCCCAGTCACCGGTTTTACCTTAGGCAGCTCTCTCCTTGCGGTTGAGTCACTGACTTCGGGTACCCCCGGCTTCCATGGCTTGACGGGCGGTGTGTACAAGGCCCGGGAACGTATTCACCGCGCCGTGCTGATGCGCGATTACTAGCAATTCCAGCTTCATGGAGTCGAGTTGCAGACTCCAATCCGAACTGAGGGTGCTTTTTTGGGATTGGCTCCACCTCACGGTTTCGCAGCCCTTTGTAGCACCCATTGTAGCACGTGTGTAGCCCTGGGCGTAAGGGCCATGAGGACTTGACGTCATCCCCACCTTCCTCACTACTTGCGTAGGCAGTCTCCCTAGAGTGCCCAGCATTACCTGATGGCAACTAGGGATAGGGGTTGCGCTCGTTGCGGGACTTAACCCAACATCTCACGACACGAGCTGACGACAGCCATGCAGCACCTGTCTGGATTGCCTTGCGGCGCCACCGACTTTCATCGGTGGATAATCCAGTCTTTCGAGCCCAGGTAAGGTTCTTCGCGTTGCATCGAATTAAACCACATGCTCCACTGCTTGTGCGGGCCCCCGTCAATTCCTTTGAGTTTCAACCTTGCGATCGTACTCCCCAGGTGGGGTACTTAATGCGTTAGCTTCGACACCGACCCCTTTCGGAGCCGACATCTAGTACCCATCGTTTAGGGCGTGGACTACCAGGGTATCTAATCCTGTTTGCTCCCCACGCTTTCGTGCCTGAGCGTCAGTAACGGGCCAGGAGACCGCCTTCGCCTCCGGTGTTCCTCCAGATATCTACGCATTTCACCGCTACACCTGGAATTCCATCTCCCTCTCCCGTACTCAAGGCTCTCAGTATCAAAGGCAATTTCCCGGTTAAGCCGGGAGATTTCACCTTTGACTTAAGAGCCCGCCTGCGCACCCTTTACACCCAGTGAATCCGGACAACGCTTGCACCCTACGTATTACCGCGGCTGCTGGCACGTAGTTAGCCGGTGCTTTTTCTGAGGGTACCGTCAATTCCCGACATATCGGGCTTTTCGTCCCCTCTAAAAGGAGTTTACATCCAGAAGGACTTCATCCTCCACGCGGCGTTGCTGGGTCACCCTTTCGGGCATTGCCCAATATTCCTCACTGCTGCCTCCCGTAGGAGTCTGGGCCGTGTCTCAGTCCCAGTGTGGCTGATCATCCTCTCAGACCAGCTACCGATCGTCGCCTTGGTAGGCCATTACCCTACCAACTAGCTAATCGGACGCAGGCTTATCTTAGAGCGGGTTGTTGCCAACCCTTTAACAATTTCGAGATGCCTCGAAATTGCCTATTCGGTATTAGCCTCGCTTTCGCAAGGTTATCCCGATCTCTAAGGCAAATTACCTACGCGTTACTCACCCGTGCGCCGGTTTACTCGGGATATTGCTATCCCTTTCTCCCTGACTTGCATGTGTTAGGCACGCCGCCAGCGTTCGTCCTGAGCCAGGATCAAACTCTCCGTAGTAGAGAAGTTAAATCCTTGAGGTTGAAACTGTTCTTATGACGAGCGCCATTCACTCATTCTTTCAAAGAACAAAAAATGCGTCTTTTTCTTGACGCATTTTTTATTCAAAATTTCAATTAGTTTTTTATTTACAATCGGGATACAAATATAATATTATTTTTATTTGCTGTCAAGTAGTAGTCAATCAAAAATTGTAAAAGAAAATTTTGCGATGCAATTATAGTGAATTTTCATTTAATGTCAAATATATCATGCGAAATTTTTTTTAAAGCAATTATGTTTAATAAGTGAAAACAAAATTAATGAGGTTAATTATGAAAGACAAAATTAAAAATCCAATTCCAGAATTAATCCCAGACGAAATATATATCAGATTAAAAGAGCACAACATTATTGACGAAAAAGCAGTTAGAGATTATTTAATCCGAAAGAAGTTTCGCGAATTAAGGTCTCAAAAAGTAAGCGCTGGGGATGCTATTGACAATATTCGTGAAGAATATCCTTATTTACAATTTGATACAATTAGAAAGATCGTTTATCAGATTAATAAGAACAATTTCTCTTGATTTGTAATTGTGCAATTTATAGTTTGTAATAAAGTTTAACTTTTTTACGTAAGATAAATACTTGTTTCTTTAACAAATCAAGAGAAAGTTATGTCTAAAATTAAAAAGGTACAAAAGAAAAAAACTTCTAAACTTGTTAGTTGGAATATTCCGCTTAGTAGGTCAAACTTTATTTATTTTGGAATTGGTGTCGTAACTTTAATAATTGGTTTTTATGTAATGACAATCAAACCCTGGGATAGCTTTTATGCTTTATATATTTCTCCAATAATTCTCTTGTTAGGATATTTTATCATTTTCCCAATGGGTATTCTAAAAAAGAAAAATGAAACGAATCAGAAATGATTTTAGCGAAAGTTATCGGCACTTTAGTTTCAACTCAAAAGAATCAATATCTTACACAACATAAACATTTGATTGTTCGACCTGTAGATTTAAATCTTAACTTGTTGGGTAATAAGGATATTATCGCTTTAGATTTTGTTGATGCTGGGGTTAATGATATTGTTTTGGTTACTCAAGAAGGTGATGCAGCTCAACAAATTTTGGGTCATAGAAATGCACCGGTTCATTCCGTGATTGTTGCTGTAGTTGATAAAATTGATGTTATCAATTAATGAACAAATTCAACACCGATGATTTAATTGCTCTAATACAGCTATGTGAAATTGAAGGGTTAGGGGTTAATAAGGTTCGTAATCTTGTAAATCACTTCGGCTCACCTTTAAATGCAATAAATGCAGATTATGTTGATTTAGTGGAAGTAGAAGGGATTAATCAAACTCTTGCTAAGAGAATTGTAAATGAAAATATCAACAAAAAATTTTTCTCAAAATCAGAAGAGCAAATAAATTTACTCGAAAAATTCAAAGCTAATATCATTACTTTTTGGGATGAGGAATATCCATATTATTTGAGAAAAATTTATGACCCACCAGTTTATCTTTTCATTAAAGGAAATATTTTGGAAGAAGATGAAAATGCAATTGCGGTTGTTGGGACAAGAAATCCAACTCACTATGGAAAGAAAATCACCGAAAAAATTACAAGCGAATTAGTAGAACAAGGAATTACTATTGTGAGTGGTCTTGCACGTGGTATAGATACTATTGCACATCAAATTGCCATTCAAAATAAAGGTAGAACTTTTGCAGTCCTTGGTTCAGGACTGGATGTTATCTATCCAGCTGAAAATAAAAAATTATTTTATTCGATAATCGAAAATGGTTGTTTGATTTCAGAATATCTTTTCGGAACTAAACCTGATGCGATGAATTTTCCAAAAAGGAACAGAATTATTAGTGGTTTATCCTTAGGGACAGTCATCATTGAAACTGATATTTCTGGCGGTGCGATGTTGACAGCACGATATGCATTAGATCAAAATAGAGAAGTATTTGCAATTCCTGGGAATATTGATGTCAAACAAAGTCGTGGAACAAACTATTTAATTCAAACTGGACAAGCAAAACTCATAACTAATGTAAATGATATTCTTGAAGAATTTGGTGAGCGTTTCATTTCAAAAGAAGTTAAAGCAAAAGAGATTGACACAAGTCACTTAAATATTTTTGAACATAAAATTTATGAGATACTTAATTCAGAACCACTTCACATTGATATAATTGCAGAAAAGACTGAGCTAACAACATCAGAGTGTCTTGTTCACTTGCTTTCACTTGAGTTTAAAAATTTAGTGAAATCATTGCCAGGGAAATATTTCACCAAAGCTTAATATTTTTTTCTACCTTTCCACCAATTCATTAATCTTTCTTTTAAGTTTTTCTCTTGACCTGCATCAGTTGGGTAATAATATTGTTTGTCCTTTAATTCATCTGGAAGATAATTTTCTAAAACGAAATGTTGATCAAAGTCGTGAGAATATTTATAATCTTTACCATAATCTAAGTCTTTCATTAATTGTGTTGGTGCATTACGAAGGTGAAGTGGAACAGGATAGTTTGGTAAGTTTCTCACATCTTCCAAGGCTTTTTCAATTGCAAGATAAGCGGAATTGCTTTTAGGTTGAGAGGCAAGATAAGTTGCACATTGACTTAGAATAATTCTTGCTTCAGGCATTCCAATGAAGTGACAAGCTTGAAAAGTACTGACAGCAAGAACCAATGCATTCGGGGATGCATTTCCAATATCTTCAGAAGCAAGGATTATCATTCGACGAGCTATGAACAAAGGGTCTTCGCCACCTTCAAGCATTCGAGCTAGATAATACACAGCTGCATCGGGATCGCTTCCACGAATACTTTTTATAAATGCTGAAATTAAATTATAATGCTCTTCACCTAATTTGTCGTAATCAATTTTCTTTTTTTGAATTGCATCTATAATTACTTCTTTATCAATTACAAGTGGTTCTCCTTTCGGTTTTGCTAATTCAACTGCTATTTCAAAAGTGTTTAATAAAATTCTCGCATCGCCAGTTGACACTTGAACTAAAAAGTCTTCGTCAATGAATTTGAATTTCAATGATCTTAAGTAATCATCTTTAACAAGTGCTTGTTCAAGAATTTTTTTCAAGTTATCGTTTGTGTGTGGTTTTAAGACATAAACTCTACATCGAGATAGTAACGGTGAGATTATTTCAAAAGAAGGATTTTCAGTGGTTGCACCTATGAGAATTAATTTTCCACTTTCGATCGAATGAAGAAGTGCATCTTGCTGTGCTTTGTTGAATCGATGAATTTCATCAATAAATAAAATTGTTGATTTACCTTTTTCAAAGTTTTCTTCACCTATTTGAATTATTTCTCTAATTTCTTTCACTCCAGAACTAACAGCGCTAATCTGATGAAATTCAGCATCAACAAGATTTGCGATTAATCGTGCAAGTGTAGTTTTTCCACTACCAGGTGGACCCCACAAAATCATTGAGAAAATTTTTTTCTGCTCGAGTAAATTTCTAAGTGATTTATTTTTTCCGAGAATATGCTCTTGACCAATAAATTCATCTAAGTTTTTTGGTCTAACTCTTTCAGCCAGTGGTATCATTTTATTCTTCGATTTGTATTTTATAAACCTTTTCGCCAGGCTTAATCATTCCGTATTTTTCTCGAGCAACTTTTTCTATTTTTTCAGGATTATTCTTTAAGAGTTCTATCTCAACAGATAAACTATCATTTACTTTTTTCAAACTGTCTATTCGTGCTTCAAGTTCAGCTAATTTTTTTTGCTGAAGATAATGTTCATAAAATCCTTGATTAGAGAATGTCATTACAAGAAGAAAACTCAAAACAATTACGAGAGCAATCCAAAAAAATGGTCTTTTGAAATTTAATTTCACTTCAATGATAGTTCAATTATTTTACTTATTAATTCATTAAAACTAATTCCAACTGCTTTGGCAGCCATTGGTACAAGACTTAAATCAGTCATTCCTGGAATAGTATTTATTTCAAGAAAGTATGGAATATTTTTTTCGTCTAAGATAAAATCAACTCTTCCGAAGACTTCACACTTACAAGCGTTGAATGCCACCAAAGCTTGTTGTTGAATTTCCTTAGCAATTTTCTCATCAACTTCAGCGGGACAAATATATTCTGTCATTCCCTTTGTATACTTACACTCATAATCATAAAGCTGATGTTTTGGTTTAACTTCGATAATTGGTAGTGCTTCATTTCCCAAAATTGAAACTGTTAATTCTCTCCCTTTTATATATTTCTCAATCAGAACATAGTCAGAAAATTTCAGAGCTTCAAAGAATGCATTTTCAATTTCATCGAAACTTTGAACGAGCGAAAAACCAATTGTAGAACCTTGATCATTCGGCTTAAAAATGCATGGCAACCCAATTTCTTCAACCGCACTGAATAGATTTGCTTTATCATTTCTCGATAATAGTTTCCAATCTGGAGTTGTAACGCCGAAATGTTTCACTATCACTTTTGTTAAACTTTTATCAATGCAGATTGAATTTGGCAAAACTCCTGAACCAGTGTATTTCACATTCATCAAATCAAGGATTGACTGAACTGTACCATCTTCACCCCACTTTCCATGAAGAATAATAAATACGAGGTCACAATTCTTGAACATTTCAAGTTGAAAAGCATCAATATAATTTTTTGTTGAGACCTTTTCTTTGTTTAATGAAGGAGCAAAAAAATCATCAACATTATTTGGTTGATTTTTACCAAGAGCAGGGTCAACTAAATCAACTTGGTGACCTAATTCAATCAAAGCTTTATAAATAGCTTTACCACTTCGTAATGAAATTTCTCTTTCTGGTGAAGAACCTCCAGCAAGCAATATTATTTTCAATTTATTTCACCTTTCTTTTTGAATGTGAGTTTATTCTTCTGTGAAATTTTATATGTCGTTTCGTTTATCTCGTATAATTTTTCGATTTGCGATTTTGTTAACGGACGAACTCCTTCAAAACTCATCGCAACAGAAAATATCTTTGCTGTATGTTCTAATTTTTCTAATAAATAATATGCTTCTTCAAGAGTTTTTCCATAAGTCACAACACCATGATTTTGAAGGAGAAGTAAATTTGTCTTATCAACAAACGGCAGGATTGAATTAACTACTTCTTCAGTAGAAGGAGTTGCATATTTACAAACAGGAACTTTACCAATTGATAAAATTACTTCAGGAAGAAACGGAACATCAAGAGCGAGTTTAGAACTTGCAAAGGCTGTTGCGTAAACTGGATGTGCATGAATGACAGCATTGACATCACTTCGATTTTTGTAGATAGCAAGATGCATTTTAATTTCTGTTGATGGTTTTCTTTTACCTGAAATCAAATCACCATCAAGCGAGATTACAATTAAATCAGAAGATTTAATTTTTTCTTTTGGAACTGATGTAGGAGTGCAAAGAATTTTGTTTTTATCAATTCTTATTGAAACATTTCCATCTGTGGCAGCAACAAATCCTTTTGAATGTATTTTATGGCAGACCTCAACTAATTCTTTTTTGTAATTCACTTTTTTCGATTTCCTCAATTAATTTAAGATTAATCCAACCATCATAACCTGTAACAAGCAAAGGTTCATTTTCAAGGACAGCTTTCTGAAAATTTTTAATCAAGTTTTGAATTTTGTTAGCTTTCATTCGAAAAGCTTTTTTTGTCTCATCAACTTTTTGAATTGTTAATTTAGCATAATCAAATTTTTTACCGATTAAATTTTCAATAACGATTGTTCCTTTGTATCCAACAATTTCAATTCTATTCAACGGTTTTCCAATACAGAAAGAGGCATAAAAATTTCCGTAACCACCATCCTTAAATTTACATGTAGCTACCACAAAATCATCCACTTCACTTTTGTAAATCACATTATCAACATAACCATGAATTTGTTCAATCTCACCTCCAAAAAATCTAAGTAAATCAATGCAATGTGTTCCAACATCTCTTAACGCTCCACCACCGAACTCCTTTTGATATCTATAATTTGGATTTGGTGGATAGTCGAATGCTTGAGAAATATTGATAATAACTATTTGACCTATTAATCCACTTTCAAGAATTTCCTTTGCTTTAATTGTCAATGGATGAAAACGCTGAACATAACCAACAGAAAGTTTAACATTATTTTCCTCACATACTTTCACCATTTCTTCGGCTTGTTGTGAATTCAATGCGAGAGGTTTCTCGCAAATAATGTGCTTGCCAGCTTTTGCCGAAGCAATCACTTGTTCATAGTGGTTTTGATTTGCACTTGCAATGTAAACTGCATCAAAATCTGATAAAAGGAATTTTTCAAAATCATCATAATACTCTTTGATTGAAAACATCCCTGCAACTTCTTTAGCTCGTTCAATCGAATGGCTATACACAGCAACAAGTCTTGATCTCCTCAAACTTTTTATTGCAGGTATAATTGAATTTACTGCAAAGTTTCCAAGTCCTGCGACTGCCCACTTAAATTTTGGTTCTAAAACTTTTTTGATTGTTTTCATATTGTCAATTTACAAAGTTGATTTGAGATTAACTTTATTTTCTTTTCAATCATTCTTGAATTTCTTTTCTCAAATAAAATTTACTGACATTTCTTATCCAATCACAAACTTTCGGATTAAATTCGCAATCACAAATATCTAATACATTCTTTCTTATCTGAATATCCACCACAGGCTAAATAGTAAGAGAACAAGAACAACTGACATAACAATATTCACAACTGTCCATTTACTCTTATCTGTGATTTTAGTTTTATCAAAAAGCAAACCTTCCAATCTTTTTTCATCTGGTTTTTCTGTTAAGAGACTCACACTCACAAGGACAATAATCGAAATCGCAAAAAGAATAACCGCATAATGTAAGAAGTTAATCGAGGCAATTGAATGCAAAAATTCATTTTCAAGTGGAGAGATTTTATTATTAATCTCAAGAATTAATCTAATCGCACCAAGAACAAATCCTGTGAGCAACGCACTAATTGCTCCTTTACCATTTACTCTTTTCCAGAAAAGTCCAAAAAGAAAGATTGCAGCAATAGGTGGAGAGATATAAGCTTGAACACTTTGTAAATAAACATACATTCTATCATCACTCAATAACCCGATGAAAGGTATCCATAAAAGTCCAAGAATAACCATTGCACCAGTTGTTATTCTACCAAATCGAACAACAGTTTTTTCATCAGCATCAGGTTTAAATTTTTTGAATAAGTCAATTGTAACAAGAGTTGAAGTTGAATTAAACATTGCACTCAGTGAAGACATCAATGCAGCAAGGAGACCTGCAACAACAATTCCTTTCAATCCTGATGGGAGTAAATTTGTTACAAGCCATGGATAAGCTTTATCGCCCGTAACTGTTCCATTAGAAAGTTGATAAGCAATAATACCAGGAAGAACCAAAACAAATACAGGCAAAATTTTTAAGAAGCCAGCGAAGATAGTTCCACTTTGAGCATTGTGAATATTTTTCGCACTTAAAACTCTTTGAACGATATATTGATCTGTGCACCAATACCAAATGCCTAAGATTGGTGCGCCAAAGATAATTCCTGTCCAAGGAAAATCTGGATGTGTCATTGGTTTGAACATACTCCAAAAATCTGGTGGAGTTGAAGCGACTAAATTACTCCATCCACCTGCTTGATTTAATCCAATCAAAGTCAAAGCAACTGAGCCAATAATTAACACAAACATTTGTAATAACTCAGTATAGATTACAGCTGATAGTCCACCAAGAATTGTATAAAGTCCAGTGATTAAAACAATGACAATTGCAGAAGTATACATATCCCATCCAACTACTGCATGAAGCAAAATTCCACCAGCATAAAGAGAAATTGAAATTTTAGTGAGAACATAACTGATGATTGAAACAATGCTTAGATAATATCGAGATGCAGTGTTATATCTTCTTTCCAAAAACTCGGGCATAGTAAAAACACCCGAACGAATATAAAACGGTGCAAAGACCCAACCGAGCAAAAGCAGAATTAAACACGCTAACCATTCAAAATGACCAACAGCTAAACCTGACTTTGAACCTGTGCCAGCAAGTCCAAGAAAATGCTCACTCGATATGTTTGTTGCAAAAAGCGATGCACCAATAGCAATCCAACCAACTTTTCTTCCTGCTAAGAAATACTCTTCTGAATTTCTTGTTCTTCTTCTCCAATAAAAACCAATAACTAAGACAAAAGAAATGTAAAGGAGAATTATTGCGTAATCAATAAATGATAAATTTGAGTTCATGACAATTCACCAAAATTTGTTTTTGGTAACTAAGTTTTTTGAATTGGTACTGAGTTACTCTGAGTTTCAAAGAATAAATCCGCAAATTCAATCTTTCAAACACTTGACTTTCATTTTAACTTGAAAAACAAAAACACAAACTGATTTTTTCAAACATTACAACATTTTAATTTCAAACACTTTGCTGATTGAGCTCAGTAATTTTCTATCAAGAACATTTTTTTCATTAACAGATAATTTCTTTCTCATCAATTGAACTTACTCATTAATAAAACTAAAGAATAGGAATTTCTCTCTCAACAAAGTTATTTCTTTTAGTCAATTCAAAATAAAAAAAATCTATAAAATCACTTTTTTGAATTTCGTAATTGATAAGATGTTGAACATCATTTGTAGTTTTCATTATCTCTTTAGTTAAATCATTGATTAAAAATTTTTTCATATAGTTCGTAGTCTCAAAATTTTTGTTGAAATGAATTTTATCAAAATCATTTTACTTTTCAAGTTCAATATGTCCACGCCAATTTCTGTGTGGTTTGAATTTATACTTTTTGCAATTCAAAACATTTTTTCCTTCAAGTTCTTTATTGTTTGAAATAATTTGAGTTTGTTCAGGAGTGAAGCTTGCTAATGGATATTTCTTCTCTTCCCAACCATACTTTAACATTTTAATCTTTTGATAGTCAAATCCCATCAGAGTTGAAGCAGCAGTATCAACAGCAAGGATGTTTTCACCGCCAATTAAAGTGCCAATTTGTTTTGGTTCGGGAGACATTGGTCCATCTCCTTCTCCAGCAATGATGCCATCAACAATTGATAAAATATTTCGTTGTGGTGAGTTGGTCATGTTTCCATTAACATCAGCGTAAATGAAAATTCTTGCAAGGTCTAAAGCCATTCGCCATGCAGTATCGTTGCCCCACCAATTTCCTCCATAAACTCTATCATCTTCGTTGGGAGGAGGGATGAGTTTTTTCTTTCTTAAAAAGTTTAATGTTGGTTGAGCAATTGATTTTATCATTAAGAAAAGTTTATCCCCAACTCGACTTCGTTTAGCGAAAAAGTAATCACTGAAAAATCGAGTGAACTTGCGATAAAGTTTTATGTCAGCTTTTTCACTTGGTGGGAATTCATCACCGTTTTTGTCAGGTGTTCCAATTCGATAGTGTGCTAAATAATTTTTATCGCCATTAATTCCAACAAGTAATTTTATGTTTAATGTTACACCAACTTTTTTGTGAGTTTTTAATTTTGGAATGCAAATAACTGTATCGGCACTTAAGATTGATTTCGAAACACAATATTTGTGAACACCATTGGAGTGATTCATTACTGTGAATTTTCGATCGTAATCTGCACCATAAAGATTTTCAAGTCCAGGTAATCCGTGTAGATAACTATCTTCGCCTAAATTAATAATCTCATATCCTAATGGATCAGCATTTTCATTTACAACAAAACTATCAGAAGGGAAATAACCTTTATCGTAATCGAATTTGCAAGTAAGTTTTCTGATATCAATCAACTTAAAATCAATTGAGGAATTTTCTCTATAGAATTGAAAGACAGAATTTAATTTCATTATTTCTTCAAGTTTATCGAGTTCACAATTCATTTGCGGAGCTTCAGCAATAACTAAAGTTCCTTTTCCTTGAAGTGCAATTAAACAATAATCTGCAATTGCCCGAATTACAGAAGGATGAGTTAAACTTGCAAAGATATCATAACCACCTTCGTTAACATGCAAAACAAAATTTGGTTTAAGAACAACATTGTAACCTGGCTTGATTATGTGTCCAAGGGGATTCCAATTTTTCGTGCCAAAGTTTTCTTTATCATATCCAAGCAAGAAAAAGAGATTGCGAACTGCTTCGTAAGCATCTACACCATCAAATGAAGTATCAACAAATTTTTGATTGAAGGGATATTCAGGATAAAGTTTGTTTGGATGATAAGGTGGATTGGAAGAATAACGACATGACTCATCATTAAATATTGCAACAACATTACTTTGACGATTATCTAAAATTTCTTTCATCTAATCTTCTCAATCTTATTCCAATTTTTTATCTCAAGTTTTTGATCAAGAAAACGAAGTTTTCCACTTTTAGTTCTTGGAATTTGTTCAACGATTTTTATTTCAAGTTCTGTGTCTTCACCTAATTTAAATTTTATACTGTCATAAATTCTCATCAAATCTTTTTCAGTGAAATTTTTATTGGGAAGAATTTTAAGTAACAACTTGCCAGGTGTATCTTGATAAAATTGAAATTGTCGCACATTATCAAAAGTCTCATCATGCATGTTTATTGCAGTCATAGAAATTAATCTTCCCGATGAAGTAACAATCAATTCTTGAAGTCTTCCTTCAATTCTTTTGAACAAGCGATAATTCATTCCATCTGGACTTTGTTGATTTGTATGAGTTGCTAAATCCATTGTTCTGTATCGGATGAAAGGCATTGCAAAGTTATAAAATCCTGTTGCAACGATTTCACCAGTTTCATCTTCAGTTGTAATTTCATTGCCGTTTGAATCAAGTAGTTCCGTCAATCCATATTGTGGAAAAACATGAAACAATCTTGAATTCTTTGACCAAGGTGCAAGACAAACTCTTTCGGCTTGCCCATACCATGTATGCACTTTTGATTCGAATGCTTTTTCAATTAAATCAATTTGTTCATCGTAAATATTTTCCGAGCCAAGCATAACAGCTTTAAGTTTGAAAGTTAGTTTCAAATTTTTTTCTAACATAAACATAGCAAAGAGTTCAGCTGCAGAAGGATAAGCTTGAATAAATACGGGTTTAATCTCATTTAATTTTTTGAAGTAAGTGTCAAAAGTTTTCTCATTTAAGTAATAAGTTGAAAATCGCCATTCTTTTTTGCTTGGTTTGTAATCAAAAAATTTTTTTTCGTTTCCAACAAATTCACCTCGAAGAACTACCGATAAGTCGGTTAACTTGCATCCAACCCATCCCCAGTGATGAGAAAAAAATGCAAGGTCAATTCTTTCAAGCGACTTTGGTTGATAGAAACCAAATGGTATTGCTGTTGAGCCTCCTGTGGTTACATACATTAATTTACTTTTTGAATATTCTTTTGAGAGAAATTCATCAAGATTATCTCTTACATCCTCTTTAGTGATTGTTGGAAATTTTTTTATATCTGATAGATTTACAAAATCTTTTGAGCTTACTCCATAATCAGCAAAACGCTTTTGATAGAAAGGAACATTCTTTTCTGCATATTCAAGAATTGCTTTTGTTTTTTCGTATTGATAGAAATCAAGTTGTTCTTTACTCCAGTATTGACTTTCTTCAAGGAATTTTTTGAATTCAGAATATTCAGGATTGTATCGCCACTCGAAGGGAATAAAGCTTTTTATCCAATCAAAAGATTTTTCAAGAGTTGTGAAGAGAAAACTATCTCTGCCTAAAAAATTTCTAATCTTAATTTTTGTATTGTAAAGCAGGCTCATACGAAAAGAAAAATAAGAAAATTATGTTTAATAGAGCAGTACAGCAGCAAAACAATAGAATTTTTATTGTGGTCTCGATACGCTTACGCTACTCGACCACCGGGCTTCGATGCGCTTCGCTACTCGACCACCAACGAGTGTGCGGTGATTGAGTAGACTCGCTTTGCGAGGCGTATCGAAATCACCGCAACAATGGTGGTCTCGATACGCTGCGGCTACTCAGCCACCGAGCTTCGATAAGCTAATGCTAGTCAGCCACCAGGTTTAAATGAATTTTACTGATATTCAGGAATTCTAGATGAGCTTTAACATGAAGATAAATTGGGGCTTTTATTCATTTCTATATTTTCTTCTTAAATATTTTTCCCCTTCTGAGATGTAATGATTTTTTAGTTCTGTATTTCCAAGCTTTCCGAAGAATTCGGCTAACTTGAAATAAATTGTTGATGGGTCTTTGACTTTTGATATTCCTTTTTTCAAAAAATTTATGACTGTTGCAGGTGGATGTATCTTTAAATCGAAATTGTATGCATCAACTGCTTTTATGTATGGTTCGTTTTCAAGCGGTTTTATTTCAGCAGCTCGTTTGTAAAAATTAAGAATGGTTTCATAGTTCTCTACATTATCAAAAGAAAGTTCAATAACTTTTGCTCCCCACATGTAAACATCATAGGCGATGTGCGGAAATGTACTTGCTAATTTTTTGATAAACATACTTAACATGTTTATATCTAATGCAGCATTCCAAAAAAGCAACTTATAAACTTCCATATCATCTAAGCCTTCTTTCAATGCACTATCGAAGGCATCAAATAATTCATCTGGATTTTTTGAATTCTTAAAAATGTATTCGTATTTATATTTTTCCATTTTCTATATCTCTAAAATTTCTACTAAAATAATATCAATACTAAATTTATCAACTCCTAATTTGAACTAAGTTATTTCGATTATTTCATTCATTACATTCGTAATCATTAAAGTTGATTTTACGAAATCGAACAAAAGCCACAAAATCAATTAATCTTTTTGAGCATAATTGCAGCACCGCCACCTTCAGCAAGTTTGATTTTTAAAAATGATTTTCGATCAACTTTCTTTGTTTCGATTTTATAAGACATTGGATTTTTTTCGTAATGTGCATCGTCTGAATCTCTATAGATTATTGCTTCATAATTTCCTTTGTCTAAGAAGTCGAGTTTAATATTGAATTCTCTTTTGTTCTCGTCAGTTATTGCACCAATGAACCAATTATCTGAATTTTTGTCTTTTCTTGCTGTTACTATGTAATCGCCAGGTTCAGCAAAAAGAACTTTTGTATCTTTCCAATCTACAGGAACATCTTTGATGAATTGGAAAGCATCAGGGAATCGTTCGTAATTTTCTGGAAGATCTGCAGCCATTTGAAGTGGGCTATATAAAACAACATAAAGAGCAAGTTGTTTTGCCAATGTTGTGTGAACTTGAAATTTTTCTCTTTCTTTACTGTAATATCCCATCTTGATTTGGAATATGCCTGGAGTATAATCCATTGGTCCGCCAATTAATCTTGTGAAAATTAAAATTGTTTCATGTTCTGGAGGATTACCTTCGCTCCAAGCGTTGAATTCATTACCACGAGCAGCTTCGGCAGCAATCCAATTTGGATATGTTCGGTGAAGGCCTGTAAGTCTAACCGACTCATGTGAGTTGATGCATACCTTATACTCCTTAGCTTTTTCAAGAACACGAATGTAATGATTAACCATCCATTGGCCATCGTGATGTTCACCGCGTGGAATGATTGGACCAACATAACCTGTTTTTATTGCCGAGTAATTGTATTTCTTAACAAAATCAAATGCCTCGTTCATTCTTCTTTCATAATTAGTCACAGAGGAAGAAGTTTCGTGATGCATTATTAATTTAATTCCTTTTTCTTTTGCATAACGACTAACCTCTTCTACATCGAAATCGGGATAAGGAGTGACGAAATCAAAAACATTTTCTTTCCAATGACCGAACCAATCTTCCCAACCGATATTCCATCCTTCAATTAGAATAGCATCAAAGCCGTGTTTCGCAGCAAAGTCAATATATCTTTTAGCATTATCTGTTGTTGCACCATGTCTACCATTTGCTTTAAGAGATTTCCAATCAACTTGATCAATTCGAACATTATCAATATCTGCATAATTCCAAGATTCTTTTCCAACATGTAAAGACCACCAAATTCCAATATACTTCATTGGTTTAATCCAACTTACATCTTCAAATTTTGTGGGTTCATTAAGATTTAAGATGATTTTCGATTCAAGAATTTTTTCAGCTTTATCGGAAATGATTAATGTTCTCCAAGGTGTGTTGAATGGTGTTTGTAAGTATGCTTTGTTGCCGTATGCATCAGGACAAAGATGTGTTTTAAGAATATAATTTTGTTTATCTACTTTGAGATACATTGCTGGATAATCAATCAATGCAGCTTCGTGAATGTTGATGTAAATTTTATCATCAGTTTTAATCATTAATGGAGTTTGAACAAAATTTTCTCCTGGGATTGAGCGCGTAATAATTTCATCAAAGTTTCTTCCTTTCAAAGCATCAATTTCAGAAAATCGTGAAGTTGTATATGTATACTCTTGCGAGTCGTAATCACCTGGAAGCCAAAAACAAGTATGATTACCTGTCATTGCAAATTCAGAATGTTCTTCAGCTACAATGAAATATTTAAGATTATCCTGTTTCGGAAATTCATATCTAAAGCCGAGTCCATCATCAAATATTCTGAAGTGAATGTTCATGTATCGGTTAGTTGATTTTTGATGAAGATAAACCACTACAGAATTACAATGATTAATAATAGTATCAACCTCGCCCCAAACTGGACTCCATTTTTCAAAAATTTCTTTTTCTTCAATCTTCTTGATTTCGAATCCATCCATCAAGTTTGTTTCTCGAACAAGTTGAATTCCAAGTTTACTCTCTTTAATTATTTCTTTTCCTTTGAAAGAAAGTTTATAAAAAAACTCGCCATTTTGATTTGTAGATATGGTGAGCTTAAAATTTTTTGAAGGTGATGTAAATTCCTGAGAAAAAGAAATTTCTATCATCATTATTAAAAATATTATGAAAAATTTTTTCACATTAACCTCCGTTATTTAAGATAAATCATTTTTCTTGTAATTGATTTTTCATTCATTTGTAATTGATAAAAATAAACTCCACTTGTAAACTTTTCGTCACTTAAATTGGAAGCATCAAAAATGTATTCGTAATTTCCTTTGGTCTTATATTCATCAATTAATGTAACAATTTCTTCGCCAAGCAAATTAATAATCTTCATCTTAACTCTGTACAGTTCTTGATCTGATGTTGAATTAATTGAGAAACGAATTTTTGTTTGTGAGTTAAAGGGATTTGGAAAATTTTGTTCAAGCTTGAAATCAAAAATTATTTCTTTTTCTTTTTCAACATTAGTCAGAAAAAAATTGTTGAAGAAACCGGAGAGAAAAACCAATGGAGCGTTCCAATTAATAGCCACTTCGTTCGATGCCCAACTTTGCAAGTGATCAATATAACATAATGCAGGTGGTGTATTCTGATTAAAATTTTGTTGAAGTATAGGGTCATCTAAATATTGATTTGGACCACCAACAACAAAACCAGGAATTGGTTCAATTATTCCATCGGCTTCGGAGGGTCGGTGATGTGGTTTCATTGGATATTTTTTTCCAACACCTGTAACAAAAGAGAGATTATGAGCATTTGAACCAAGAATATAATTGAACTGCTCAATTGCACCAGAAAGATATTTATTATCATTTGTTTTTGCATAAGTTAAAACTAAAAGAATTCCATTGTTCAAAATTTGTGAATTCGAGCCCCAATAATATTCACCAGGATTAATTGTAACTCCAAAACCATTTACACTTCTTCGATTAAGAAGACCATTGGAGTAAGATATCAGAGAATTTAAAATTTGAGAAATAACAGAATTGTTTTTACCAGGTTGTTTTGAAAACAAATATGTTAAATGGGCAAGAGTTCGAACATTTTGCCAATTCATTGTTGAATTAATAAGTCCACCAAGATTATAATTAAACTCAAAATAATCTTTGAATTGTTGTTGACCAGTTGCATCAAAAAGTTCTGCTGCAGCCCATAGTCGTTCATCACTATCAGAAAAATCGCCATACTCGCCAGTTTGTGTACCAGTTGGATTCTTAAATCCACCTGGTGGTACAATTGATGGTTGATTACTTAACCAATTCCATCCATTAAGTGCTGCACTTAAACATTGGTTAGCAAAAACGGAGTCGTAAATTTTATACAAACGATAAAACCTTGCCAAAACAGCAATAAAATTTCCTGTAGCTGTTGATGACTTTTGATAAATATATCTCATCCCCGAATCTTGCGATGGCATTACAAATGCCTCGAATTGTTCTTTAGTTAATTTGTGATAAACTGCACCATCACTTGCTTGCATTGTTAAGAACCATTGAACTTCATACTTTGCCTCATCAAGAATATCGGGAATTCCATTTCCACTTTCTGGGATGTTAAGTGAATCCGAATTGAAATAAGAAGGAAATAACTCGTAAGCCATCAACAATGTTGCCGTTGATATCCCAGCATTTACAATATACTTACCATAATCCCCTGCATCGTGCCAACCTCCTCGACTTAACTTAAATCCACTTTGACCTGTAGATGAATGAAAAAATCCATCTCCAGTATGACAAATATTTCTCTGATAAATTCCAGCATGAGTATAGAACAATTGACTCCCACATCTTTGAAAGTAAAATGCTTTTAAAGATTTCTTGAAAACATCTTCATATACTTTGGAAGAAATTTGAAAATGATAAGAAGTATCGTTTGTGTTAAGTTTAATATAGTAAGTTCCTTCACCAGTAAAGCTTGAAAAATCTCCTTTCCGTATAGTCATTCCAGTTGCAGGATCGTTAGCGTTAATTAATGTTAACTGCCCTGAATGTACAATTTGACCAGTTGTTTTTTCTATTACCTGATACGAAAGAGCATTCTTATTAGTGTAAAAATATTTCGGTAAAAATGTTTTGTAACCTGCTTGATTAACAAAAACTTGTGATAAACAAAAACTTGAAGTCATGAAAAAAAGATAAATAGATAAAACCAACTTATTCATTTTTTCCCTCCTAATTGAATAACTAAAAAGAAAAAAACATTCCAAAAAAATAATTGATTTTTTATGGCAGTAATTTCGATTTAAATTCTTTCAAATCAATAAACTGAAACCAATTATCCAACAAAGGAACACCAGCAATTCTACCTCCAAATCCCATCAAACGATGAACAAACATTGGAATTGATGTGGTTTTAATCTCGCTCAATACATCTTCATAAATTTTAACACCATATTTCTGAGCAAGCTCAAGAGTTCGACGAGAAGTAACCTCATTAAACTTTTTCATGAACAAATAATTCGAGATATAATTTTTTGAGCTCTCGAAATTTATTTCAACAGTATCTGGTATTTCTCTTTTTTCAATTACTTCAATTAAAGTGTATTTACCATTTCGATTAATCGGACCATAAACTTCTTTTGGATTTAATTTTAATGCCATTGTACCAATATCACCAAAATAAAAATGTGGAAGCAGTTGACTTTCACCTGAATCATTTACAAGCGAATCGGTTCTGCCAAATTGTTTTACAATTTCTTCAAAAGACTTATTTGTAGAAATTTGATTTAATACTTTCTCAACTTCTTCCAAGTTATCAAGATTTAATATCCTAAGTTTAAGTAATAAACTACTTTTATCTTTGCGAAATTCAGTTCTAAAATAATTGAACACTTCATCTTCTGTTACTCTTGCCGAATCCAGATAAGTTAACCTAAGTTGGGTAGCAAGATAGTTTACTTTCCAGTTTTCCAATTCTTCAATTAAGTTTTTGTTCTTATCAAGATTTTTTCTTTTAGCTTCAATCACAAGGCGTTGTTGAACTACAAAATTTTTAATAATCTTTGAAAGCTGAGAATAAATTTGTCTTCTATCTTTTGAATGAAAACGATGTTCTTCAAAAGCCAGATTTGCTAAAAAATCCCAAACGGTAATTGATTGATTTTCAACCTTAAATAATTCCTGTTGAAGTAAATCTGTACCAAGTTTTTTCTTTATCTCTCGAAAATCGTAATCATTTAAAACATAAGAAGCTCTAATCGAGTCAGGGTTATCCTTCGTTTTAGTTAAAATTAAATCATAAATAGCATTAAATACTTCGTTAAAAATACTATCATTGATATCGTAAGTTTGATTGCTTAAAAGATTTTTTAAATAATCTTGACTTTTCAACATTACCCTTCTTGATTTAATAGTTCTTTTAATCTCATCAATTGTTTTTTGATTCGATATATCAATTGGCGTAAGAACTTTTTCGGTGATATAAAAAATTACCCAACCTATTTCGCTTCTAATTGGTTTTGAAAAGTCTGTAGGATTTAATGCAAAAAGATAATCTTCAACTTCTTCGTCTTTAAGAGAGCCAAGGGAAATTTCAAATTCACCTGATGATAAGAACATAAATTCAGGAATTTTCAAAATCGAATCGATTGAAATTTTTTTATTCAAATAGTCAAAGACTTTAAAAATTTTTATTGAGTCCTCTGAATTAATAATTCGAGCTTTTAATTTGAATTGAGCTTTATTTATTCCATTTGAAACATCTTGAGCAGATAGTTTAATCTTATCTTCAATTTCCATTTTAAACAGGTAATCACGCAAGAAAATATCTTCCAGTGGTTTGAAATAAAATCGAAAGTCTTCTGAATTATTTAATCCTTTTTCAATTGCATCCAGATACCAAAGACGCTCAGCTATCATCGAAAAAAGAAATTCTAATTTGAGAGTATCTTTATTCCACTTCGCACGATTAGAAACAAAAGGAGAAAGTTCGTACCTTAATTTAAATTCATTAGCGGTTAATTTTTGATTGCCAATCTCAGCAAGTATTTTATCAAACTTTTGTGGATAAAGTGAAGAGATAAAAATGAGAAGGATAATAACAAAATAAGATACTAATAATCGCATAGTCATTAAATTTGATTTTTGATATGCAATTTAGAAATAAAAATTATTTGCTACTAAGGATGTACTCGCTAAAAATAAAGCTGAAAGAATACGAAAAGTGTAAAAAAATGAAACATGGTTTACATAATTTCTCCCGAACCTATGGACAAAAAAGTAGACACAAAAGCAGTTAAGAAGGCAAAGTTGCGATTTTTTAATTTTTTCGCAGAAATTTCTTCCCCGAACCCCCCGGGGTTTTTTAAAGAATCGAGGTTCGGAGATAAAAAGCTTGCAATTCCTGTAAAAATAAATTATAATTGCAAGAAAATAACCAGTTGTAATCGAACCATAGTGGAATTGAGACTTACTTGCCGTTGTAAACTCTTTATTGTCACTTTTTAGTTGTAATCGAACCATAGTGGAATTGAGACAAAATATCAGGAGGGTAATCCCTCCTGTCTAAACTAGTTGTAATCGAACCATAGTGGAATTGAGATGTATGACATCAAAGTCAAAGTATTTACGATTGAGAGAGTTGTAATCGAACCATAGTGGAATTGAGATCATCGGTAAATTTATCCCATCTGTCGGCGTACTCGACTGTTGTAATCGAACCATAGTGGAATTGAGATTTCATTAAATAAATCATTAAGTAACTTTCTTATAATTAGTTGTAATCGAACCATAGTGGAATTGAGATTAAACAATCATTAGTAATTTTGAAGGAGAATCGAACTGTTGTAATCGAACCATAGTGGAATTGAGATTATTTACCTAATATTTGAGCAGTTTCATTGATAATAGTTGTAATCGAACCATAGTGGAATTGAGATTGAAGTTTTTTGCTTGTCGGTAAAACATTAGTTTGATGGTTGTAATCGAACTATAGTGGAATTGAGATCATAACGATCACATTACCTATTAATTCTGTTTTATACTGTTGTAATCGAACCATAGTGGAATTGAGATTATTATGTCAAAATCAATATACCTTTTGTTTGTCTGAACGTTGTAATCGAACCATAGTGGAATTGAGATCCAATGATTAAAAATCCTTGCCATATTTTTCTTTTATGTTGTAATCGAACCATAGTGGAATTGAGATCAAAGAGAGAAATTATTGAACCAACCAATCTCGTTTCGTTGTAATCGAACCATAGTGGAATTGAGATGTTCACTGGTATTTTTACCCCTGCTATTTCTATTATGTGTTGTAATCGAACCATAGTGGAATTGAGATAATAATATTAAAATCATAATACTTACGGTTGATGCTGGTTGTAATCGAACCATAGTGGAATTGAGATTAAGTCTTTGACGTTCCAACTTCATCATTGATATAGGGTTGTAATCGAACCATAGTGGAATTGAGATAGATTTTCCAAATCCCTATCAACTTCAGATTCTTCTGTTGTAATCGAACCATAGTGGAATTGAGATCGTTAACGTTGGCGAATACGTATCGCTTGCGGGAACGGGTTGTAATCGAACCATAGTGGAATTGAGATCCGTTTGACACAAACGTGTATGAACGTCTCCAGTATTGTTGTAATCGAACCATAGTGGAATTGAGATTAATTGAGATTTAAGTGCACTATGG
>JAOAHM010000073.1 GCA_026415235.1 Ignavibacteria bacterium
CACTTACACAATTGACTTGATGATGGGAAAAGAAATTAGAGTATGGAGAAATTCAAAGCTTCGTCTCTTTGCTGAAATTTTCAATCTGACAAATAGAAAGAATGTGATTTATGTTTATCCCGATACAGGCGACCCTGAATATACATTTGTTGGTGGTCATTCAGAAGAATGGATGAAAAATCCAGCCAATTATGGTCCACCAAGAATTATTAGAATTGGAATGGGAATAAAATTGTAAATCAAGAAAGTGGGAAAGTTATGAAGAAGTTTATCTTTTTGATTTCAATCATATTAATTGCTACTGCTCTCTTTGCGCAAGAGAGTAAGAAAGCAAAAGAAGAACTTGAAAGAATGCAAGCATTGGAAAAAGAATATGGAATAAGAGACAGAGCTGGTGGTGTTCACAATGCAAGCAACATAGGATTGTTTTTTGAAAATCGTGGTAAGCTTTATCCACGAAGATTATCGCAAGGACCATCAGGTGAATTTCCAATCAATAGTGGAAAGCATTATATCTACAGAATTAATCCATTTATTGGTGTACCAAATAATGTTGTTCAAGGAAGATTTACAACAAACGAAGAATGGGAAGCAGTTGGTGGTTATCATAATCCAGAACTTGCAAAAATTGCAATGAGCGATAAACCAGCAACATGGCATCCGACAAATGGTTGGCCCGTGAAAGATAGAAATGGTAATCCAATTATTAAATCTGACCAAGATAGTTACTGTGTTTATAACGATAGTAACAACACAAAATCAATACTTGGACTTGAAGTTCATCAGATTGGTTACACTTATGGAGTGAAATTTGCGCAGAATATTATTTTCTATGAATACAGAGTAATCAACAAAGGACAGAGAGATTTAGATAGTCTTTACTTTGCAATGTATTGTGATATTGATGTTGGTAATGTTAGTGGTGGTGTTCCTGAATATGCTGATGATAAAATTGGTTTTCTAAAAGAGAAAAATTTTCTCTACTTCTACGATGCTAAAGGATACTCGAGAGAATGGCCTGATGGTAAAACAGGTTACTTTGGAGTTGCATTCCTAAAAACTCCAAAAGTCAATGGTGTTGAACTTGGCATTACCGATATGCATTACAATCTTTATGATGATGATAGAGATGTTGACTCAATTCAATACTACATAATGTCCAGTGACCCAAGATTATATAATCATCCAACACTTGGACCGAGATATTTTCACCTTGGTTCAAGCACAAATCTTCACTATGATGACCCAAATACAATTCCAGCAAGTGGACTTGATATTGTTGCAACAATCAGTTCAGGTCCTTACAAATTAAAAAGAGGTGATACACTTGTTTTCATTACTGCAATTATTGCTGGAGATAATTACGACGATGCAATTAGATACTTAAACAATGCTTACAAAATTGTTGAATTTGATTTTGAGATAAGTAAACCACCAGCAACACCCACACTTTCTGCATGGGCTGGAGATAAAAGAGTTATTCTTTTCTGGGATGATAAAGCAGAAACTTCAAAAGATAATTTTAGTGGTGAATATGATTTCGAAGGTTATCGTGTTTATAAAAGTTTAGATAAAGGTGTAACTTGGCAAAAGCTTGCTGATTATGATATTCCAAATAAAATTGGTTTAGATTACGGTTTGCGATATTCACATGTTGATACGAATGTTGTTAATGGAATTGAGTATTGGTATTGTGTAACTTCTTACGATCGAGGCGATACACTTGTCGGTGCAAGTCTCGAAAGTCCACTTGGTAAAGATACTTCTGCTATAAATACAATTTCTGTTATTCCTTATTCAAATCCCTTAGGAAGAATTCCAGTAAGCTCGGATACGGTTACATACATCGGAACAGGAACTTCGAATTACAGATTGTTGATTAATCCAATTGATAAAGATGTTCTATCTGGAAATACTTATGATTTTCGTTTCTCTTATGTTCAAAGAACAGAACGAGGTAAGCTATTAACTCAAGTAATTCCAATAATCACAGATTCATCAAGAACAGAACCAAAGAGATATGGAATAGAATTTATTTCTGATAGACAATTTCATTTGACTGATTTGTTCACAGGCGATTACATTCCACCAGATCCAAAGAGTTATGTTTCAGGTGCAGTTTATACAATTAATCCTGGAATGCGAATTAGAATAGTTGATCCAAATCCATCTGTTCCTGCTGAATTCAAGCCAAAAGCTGGAGATTATATTACTTTGAATTATGCTGTAACAGTTGTGAAGAATGGAAGAGATACAATTGTCAATCAAAGACCTTTCTGGTTAAACACTCCATTTTCAACACCTGATGGAATTATTTTTTCTTTAGTACCACCACAAATCATTTCAAATTTATCACGAGTAAGTGGAAACGATTATTTGAAGATTACACCAACAGTCTCGGATACAAATGCTGTGCAAAACTTGATGTATCTTGTTTCAGTTGAGAATAGTGGTGTTGTGAACAATCAAGGTTTCATAAGTGTTCTTGTTAGAAATTCTCGTCTCGATACTATTGCTCGTAAAGATACAATTAAGAATTTAGAGAGTATTACATTCAATGGAATAAATGTTCGATTTGAATTTAAATCACAATCTCCACCAAAGCGTGGAAATGTTTTTTCCTTTGAAACTACAAAACCTATTCTTCCAAACATTAGAGATGCTTATCGAGTTGGAATAAAATCATCTTACATCGAGAGGAAAAAAATTTCCGAGAATTTGAACAAAATTAAAGTCGTGCCTAATCCATACATCGTTTCATCTTTATTTGAACCAGAATTTGGTGAGTTAAGACGAGAACCATTGAGGCAACTTCAATTTATTAATCTTCCAAATCAATGCACAATTTACATTTTCACTCTTGACGGAGATTTGATTAAAACGATTTATCACAACTCAAACTTTGGTACAGCAACTTGGGATTTACGAACTGATGGTGGTCGAGAAATTTCGACTGGAATTTATTTGTATGTAGTGAAGACAGATGATGGCGAGTTCTTAAACAGATTTGCTGTAATTAAGTAACCTTGGAGGTGAACATGAAAAGAGTTTTAATTCTTTTAGTTTTCTTGTCAGTTAATCTTTTAGCTCAATACTCAAACCTTGGAACTGCAGGAGCTCAATTTCTTCAAATTCCAGTTGGTGCAAGAAACACAGCTTTAGGTTCTGCTGTTGTTGGAATGACTGATGATGCTTCATCGGTTTTTTGGAATCCTGCTGGACTTGCAAATATCAATTCAACTTCACTTCACTTTACTTTTTTCAATTGGTTCAAATTTTTTGATGTAAACGCTTTTGCAGTTGCAAAAAATTTTGGTGATTTAGGAACACTTGGCGCAAGCATTCTTGTGCTTAACATGGATAAAATGGAAATCACAACTGAACTTGAACCAAACGGAACAGGAAGATATTTCGATGCTCAAGATATGGCAGTTGGATTGAGTTACGCCCGAAACCTTACAGATAGATTTAGATTTGGTATTACTGCTAAATACATTTATCAAAGAATTTGGAACGAAACGGCAAGTGGAGTTGCTTTTGATATCGGAACACAATACACACTTGATTTCAAAAATCTTACAATTGCAATGTCCATGACAAACTTTGGTCCAGACTTAAATATGTCGGGCGAAGATTTGAATGTTGTTCACGATAGAAATCAAACATTTCCATTGAATAGATTAGCACCTGCAAGATTAAGAACAGACGATTATCCACTTCCACTTCATTTTCAAGTTGGAATTGCAATGGATTTGTTTAGGTCAGAATTTGTGAAATCAAAAATTGGAATTGATGCATCTCATCCTAACGACAACAAAGAACGAGTGCATATTGGAACTGAATTAACATTTTTTGATTTACTTTCTCTTCGTGGTGGATACAAATACAATTACGACGATGAGAATTTTACATTTGGCGGTGGAGTAAAAACTGTTTTCGCTGATTACAAACTTTCGTTCGATTACAGCTTTTCAGCGTTTAAGATTTTACCAAATGTTCACAGAATTTCTTTGAACTTAGAATTTTAATTAAAATGTGGTGAGGTTGTCTAAAAGAAATTTGATTTTTTTCTTTTGTGAACTGGAAAAATTTTTGATTAATTGAGTTCGAATAAATTAACTAAAATTCATTTTGATTTTTAGACAACCTCACCAATTCAAACACTAAAGGCATTAAAGTAATGAAATTAATAGTTCGCATCTTTAGTCTGATTTTATTTTTTAGTATCTCAATTTATTCTCAAGGATACATTTGCGCAGTTGGTGGTGGAAGTGAAAACTACAACGATTGGAGTGATGAACCTTATCGTTGGATTGTTCAAAAATCTGATAGTGGAAAAATTATCGTTCTAAGTTACTCCGATGCAACGAACTGGTTACCAAATTATTTTATTTCACTTGGTGCTGATACAGCTTACAATAAAACAATTTCATCAACTACAATTGCTAATCTTCAATCAACTTACGATGAATTGATTACTGCTAAAGCAATTTTTCTTCGTGGTGGTGATCAGTATCAATACATTCGATTGTGGAAAGGAACAAAGACAGAGGATGCAATAAAGTATGTTTTCCAAAACGGTGGAGTGATTGCTGGAACGAGTGCAGGTGCAATGGTGCTTGGTGAGTTTGATTTCACAGCGCAAAATGGTTCGGTTTATCCAGATGAAGCACTTCAAAATCCTTTCAATTCAAAGATGAGATTTGAAAACAATTTCTTGAACCTGATGCCTAATGTTTTATTTGATACTCATTTGATGGAAAGAGGAAGACATGGAAGATTGATTGGTTTTGTTTACAACATTTTCTACAATCAAGGTAAAAAAATTATTGGCGTTGGAATAGATGATAGAACAGCAATTTGTATCTCACCCGACAAAACAGCAGAAGTGATGGGCAGTGGCTCAGTTTCAATTTTTTACTTTGATGATAAAACAAGAACAACAAATCTTAGTAACGGCAAATACACAATCGAAAATTTAAAAGCTCACTTACTTACACGAAGATGGAAATTTAATTTTCAAAACTTGGAAGTAAGTTACATTCCACCATCAGCAAAAACTTATGATACATTAAGAACTTTTCAATTTCCATTAACCAACATTTTTCTCACTGGCAATAACGAAATTAATTCACAACTAACCACTCATCTTCAAAACTTTTTAAGCTCAAACAATTCAAGTAATGTGCTTTTGATTACACATTCAGGCTTCACAAATACAAATGTGATTACGAGTTACTTACAATCAAATAATTTTAATTTTTCTGTATTGAATGTTGAAGATGCAATTCTTAACAATCCATCAGAAGCATTAAAAATTTCAAACTCAACCTGCATAATAGTTGCTGGTGATAGTTTAAGTAAACTTTCACTTCTTAATCAAACTGGCAAAATTGTTTGCGATACATTTTATTCTAATCTAAGTCGAGGCAAACCAATTTTCTTTTTTGGAAATTCTGGAAAAATTTCTGGACAATTTTTTGTTGATAATGTTGATGCCGATAATCTTGCATCTTATCGTGGAAGGATGACCAACAATTCGGGCTTGAATATTTTTGGTGATTTAATCTTTCAACCAAGGATTTTTGAAAATTCAGATTTTTATGAGAACAGAATGAGTGCATTGCTTTGGGGAATGATGCGAAATAGAAAAAAGCTTGGAGTATACTTAAATGGAAATTCAAGATTAGAAATTTACTCGCAAGACAAATCAATTAAAGGTAATGCAACAATTCCATTTATGATTGTTGATGGACGAGAAACTTTTTATGTTGATTCATCAACTTACAGAGCAAGTGGAGGTGTTGGTCCAAGACAGGTTGTTGCTTTTGATAATTTCAGAATTTCGTTAACAAATTATACAGACATTAAGTATTTATTAATCGAAGGAAAGTTTAACTCTCTAACTCACATTGAAGAAAAAATCACTAATGCAAATTCGTTGAATTTCATTCTTCATCAAAATTATCCTAATCCATTTAATGGGAAAACAAAAATTTATTTTGAAGTTCTTGATACAAGAAAAGTAAAAGATAAAATTCAATTACAAGTTTTTGATTTTCTTGGGCGAGAAATTTGGAGTTATGAAATTTCTCCAAATCAAATTGGATTTTATGAATTTGAATTTGATGGTTCTAACTTACCAAGTGGAATTTATTTTTACAGATTAATTACTTCCGATTTTGTAAATGTGAAGAAAATGATTTTGATGAAGTAACAACTTCCAACTAAACTTCAAAAGTTAATCTTAATCAATCATTCAGGTGAAACTATCATGAAGAAAAGCTTACTCATACTCAGTTTGATTTTTAATTTTGCTTTTGGTCAATTAACTCCACTTGAAAAATCAAACTTCATTAAACTCACATCTTATGATGAACTTAAAAATTTTGTTGAAGAGATTGATCAGAAATTTGATTTTGTTAAATCAGAAGTTTTGACACAATCCAAAGAAGGACGAAATATTTACGCACTCTTTTTCTCGAAGAATAACTTCGCTAAAAGTAAAAACAAATTGCGAGTTCTTTTCTTTGCACAACAACACGGAAACGAACAATCTGGCAAAGAAGGTGCTTTACTCTTAATCAAAGAATTGACAAAACCAGAAAATCGTTATCTACTCGATCGAATTGATTTTGCAATTATTCCGCAAGTAAATCCAGATGGTTCAGAAAAAAATCAACGACGAAATGCAAATGGTGTTGATTTAAATCGCAATCATTTAATTCTAACTGAAAACGAAACTCAAGCTCTTCACTCACTCTTTGATAAATACGAATTCGATGTAACCTTGGATGTTCACGAATATTTTCCTTATTCAAATGATTGGAAGGAATTTGGTTATTACAAAAGTGCAGAGGAACAACTTGGTTTGTTGTCAAATCCAAATGTTTCTGTTGAAATAAAAAATTATCAGAAGAAAAAAGTCCTGCCTTGGATTAAAAAATATCTTGAAGGAAAAAACTATTCTTTTTGTGAATATGTTGTTGGTGGACCACCAAACAAAGAAAGATTAAGACACAGCACAGTTGATATCAACGATGGAAGACAAAGTTTTGGAATTTTGAACACATTATCTTTCATTCTCGAAGGGAAAAATGGTCGTG
>JAOAHM010000040.1 GCA_026415235.1 Ignavibacteria bacterium
AACTAATGGATATGTTGGTGGTTTCTCAATGAGCAATGATACTTCTTTATCTTCAATTGAATATTATGCAAATGTTCCTTATGATGCTTACTATCATTTGTATGTTTATATCATTCCAAATTATATTAATTCAACTCAAGCGAGATATACAGTTTATCATCAAAATGATTCGACAGTAGTTTTCGTTGACCAATCAAAAACTCAAAATGCTGGTTGGTATAAACTTGGCGATTTCTTCTTAACTAAAGGAAATAAAAAAATTCTGAAACTCGATAATTCCACATCTTTTGGAAAATATATTGTTGCCGATGCAGTTCTTTTATTATTAAATAGAAAACTTTCTCCAAATCTTGTAATCACCAATGCAAAAGAAGAATTTGCCTCACAGGAAAAAATTCAATTCAAGAATAAGATAGAAGTTTATCCTAATCCGTTCAATTCTGAAACAAGAATAAAATTTTTCTTAGATAAACCTTCAAATGTGGAGCTGAAATTGTTTGACCTTCTTGGAAGAGAAGTCTTTAAAACTAATAAAGAATGTTTTAATGCTGGTGAATTTTATTTTACTATTGATGGGAATGAACTTCAACTTGCATCTGGAATTTACTTTGGTCTGATTAATAATGGTCATAATTACAAAACATTCAAATTAAACTATCTCAAATAAACTTTGAGAGATTTAGACTTAAAATTAACTTTGTAAAAAATAATCAAAAATAAAGGAGAGCGAAAAATGAAAAAATACTTACCTATAATACTCGCACTTTTAATAAGTGCTAACTTAATTCAATCTCAGACCTTGTCACCAAGGTTTTCTGTAGTCTGGGAAAAATCCCAAGCAACTGGGACTCTACCATCCTACATTGGAACTGGAAATACTGAACGAGGAATTGGATATGGTGTTGTTGGTGGACAGGAAAAACTTTTCCTTGTTTCAAGACAAGGATTTGCAAGAGTAATGGTTTTGAATCCCGTAACTGGTGACCCTGAAACATTTCTTGATACAACAGGAATAACAGGTGGAACTTTCGTACTCAACGATGTGGAAGTTTCAGCGGATGGCAAAATTTTCGCTTGCAATCTTACGACTAACTCACAAACAACTGCATTCAAAGTTTATCGTTGGGATAATTTAAGCTCACAACCACAAGTTGTTATTAATTTCACCACTTCTACTGCCTATCGCTTAGGTGATATGATTACAGTTGTTGGAAGCACTGCAGATAACTCAATTGTAATTTATGCTGCAGCAGGCACTAACAACAAAGTCTTCCGTTTCAAAACGACAAATAATGGAGCTTCATTCACACCTGATGAAATTACTTTAAGTGATGGAGCACAAGGAACAGTTCCTTGTGTAATGCCAGTTACAACAGGAAATTCACCTTTCTATTTCAATTCTGCTGGTAGAAATGTAAAATATTATGATGCTAACGGTACTTTAATTTCAACTCTTTCTGGTGCAATTGTGGCAACTGGAAGCACAGCTATGGCTTACTTCGAAAGAACTGGAAAGAAATATCTTGCTGTATTTAATTACGGTGGTGGTAATGAAAACTTAAGATTAGTTGATGTAACAAATGGTCTTGAGAATGGAGCTTTAATCTTCACAACTTCTTCTCTCGGTACAAATTCGAATGCAAATGGAACTGGAGATATTGAAGTAAGAATGAACAACGACGGAACAACTGATTTATTCTTACTCGGTACAAACAATGGAATTGCAAGATACAGAGTACCTAAATATGCTAACATCACTTTTAACTTGAATATGAAAATAAAAACAGTGAAAGGATTGTTTAATCCTGCTCAAGATTCAGTTTTCGTGAGAGGTAATTTCAACAGCTGGCAGGGTTATGGAGATAAACTCACCGATCCAGATGGTGATTCAATTTACTCAATCACCAAGAGATATTTTGTTGCAGGTGATACAACAGAATTTAAATTCGTAATTGCAAAACAAGGTCAGGATATTTGGGAAAAAGATCCAAATAGAAGATTGATTTTTGAAGAAGGTGACAAAACCTACAACTTCTATTTTGATAATGACTCTTTAATCACAACTCAAGCACAAGTAACATTCAATGTTAACATGCGAGTTGCCATACTGAAGGGCAAATTCGTTAAGGCAACTGATTTACTTGTAATTCGTGGTTCATTTAATGGATGGAGTGGAACACAAGATCAATTAAGTGACCCAGATG
>JAOAHM010000055.1 GCA_026415235.1 Ignavibacteria bacterium
GGTTTAACATCACCAATTGCATAATTTTCTTGATAAATATCATCACTACCAATGTATGGATCGTTGAAGTTGTAAGTTAATGCATAAGAAAAAGTTGTGTAAGGTGGTCTTGGTTTTGGGTCGGGATAAATATCAACACGAGTATTGTTCGATGCATTTGGTACTTTTCCGTAAATCGCTCCCATTCCTTTTATTGCACACCATAGTTCGGGATTTCTTCTTGAACGAGTGGTAGAATAACTCACAGAACCAAGTCTTAATTCAAAGTGCAAATGTGGACCAGTTGAATTTCCTGTATTACCACTAATCGCAATTGGTTGACCTTTAGTTACTTGTTGCCCTTGAGAGACAAATGGTCTTTGTAAATGCATGTAAAGAAGAAAAAGATTTTTGTTGTTCCAAGTCGATTGAATAATTATGTAATTACCTGCACCACCTGGTTCATATCCTCCAATTGTATCATTGGGATTATATCCAACAAAGTAAACTAATCCGTCTGAAGCAGAAAAAACTGTATCGTAACGAATTGAATAATCAATGCCAAGGTGTGCATAAGCAGGATTGTTAATGTTTGGCTCACCGTAAAGATAAGAACCATTAGCTTGAATGTTATCCTTCACTGGACGAGTTAATCTAAAAGTTTGGGCATAAGTTAAGTTTGTCAAATAAATTGAATTTATAATTGAGATAATAAACAATAATAACTTGAAAAATTTTTTAGTGCTAAAGTCGAATTTCATTTTATATTAAACTCAAAAAATTTTAGTCAATTTATTATTCTATTCTTTTCGTGAAAATAAAAAAGGGACTTAAAAATAAGTCCCTCTCTTCCAAATTTTTTTGAAGAGTAAATGTTAATCTTCGATATTAACTTGACTTAATCTTTTTGGTCCAGCTTCCAAAACTTCTTTTGAAACATTATCAGCGTAAAGTTTAAAGTTTTCAATAAACCGTGCAGCAAGTGCATCATACTTTCGCCAATATTCTTTTTTATCGCCCCATGAACTTGCAGGGTCTAATACTTCGGAAGGAACATCAGGACAACTCATAGGAACCTCAAATCCAAATAATTTATCTTTTCTGTACGGTACATCATCAAGTTTTCCTTCTAAAGCTGCATTTAAAAGATTTCTTGTGTGACGAATACTAATTCTCTTTCCAACTCCAAATCTTCCACCAACCCAACCAGTATTAATCAACCAAACTTTCACATTGTGCTTTAACATTCTTTCTTTCAACATCTCGGCATATTCGAAAGGATGACGAACCATAAATGGCGCACCAAAACAAGCACTAAAAGTAATTTCAGGTTCACGACCAAGGCCAATTTCTGTACCTGCAATCTTAGATGTATATCCACTAATGAAATGATATTGAGCTTGTTCAGGAGTAAGTCTTGCAATTGGAGGCATTACTCCTTGAGCATCACATGTTAAGAAAATGATATTTTTCGGATGTGAGTGAACATACCCTTCAGGAACAATATTAGGAATAAATTCAAGTGGATATGAAGCTCGTGTGTTTTCTGTAATCTTATCATCATCTAAATCAATGTGACGAGAAACTGGATCGAAGACAACATTTTCAAGTATAGTTCCAAATTTTTTTGTGCAAGCATAAATTTCAGGTTCGTTCTCTGGTGAGAGACGAATTACTTTTGCATAACATCCAGCTTCAAAATTGAAGATACCTTTTGAACTCCATCCATGTTCATCATCACCAATTAATCTTCTTCTCGGATCAGCTGAGAGAGTTGTCTTACCTGTTCCACTTAATCCAAAAAACAAAGCAACATCACCATCTTTACCAACATTTGCAGAGCAATGCATTGGCAAAACATCTTGAAAAGTTAAAAGATAATTCAACACAGTAAACACAGATTTTTTAATCTCACCACCATATAAAGTATTAGCGATAATTGCCATTCTTGCGCCGAAGTTTAGAATAATTGCTGTCTCTGTTCTTGTTCCATCAATTACAGGATCAACCTTAAAACCAGGTACAGAAATGATAGTAAATTCTGGAACGAACTTTTTCAGTTCATCTTTGTTATCAATTGTTATGAACATATTTCGTGCGAACAAACTATGCCAAGCTTTTTCGGTAATAATTCTAACAGGCATTCGATATTCTGGATCAGCGCAAGCATAAACATCTTGAACAAAAAGCTCTTCACCTTGTGCCCATGCTTGAAGTCTTGTAAACAATTGATTAAACTTTTCAAGACTATATGGACGATTGTAAATTCCCCACCAAATATTTTTTTCAGTTGATTCTTCTTTCACAATAAACTTATCGGCAGCAGCACGAGCAGTATGTTTTCCTGTGTGAACAAGAAGAGGACCACCTTTAACAAGTTTTCCTTCATTTCTAAAAATTGCTTCTTCAATCAAAGCTTCATCGGGCAAATTCCAGTAAACTCGATCAAGATAAGTTAAACCTTGATGTTTCAATCTAAAATCAGAAGCAAGTTCCATTGCTTCTTTTGATGCAGGAGTGTTGAATTCGAGATATTTGCTCATGCCCAATCCCTCACAAGTTTTCTATCGCCAATGTAAAGTTCGTTTGGAGCGTTCGGGTCAATAGCCCATTTAATTCGCTCAATACCTTCTTGAATTTCTTTCATCGTACCAGCAAAGCTAAGTCTAATATATCCTTCCATTCCAAACTCAACGCCAGGAACTGTTAAAACCATAACTTTATCAATTAACATTTGAGATAATTTGTGTGAACTCTTTTCATAAGCACTGAAGTCAGCAAAAAGATAAAATGTTCCATCGGGAACACTGAATTTTACTCCATCAATAGTTTTAAGAAGTGAACACATTACATTTCGATTGTTTTCTAAAGTAACTCGCAAATTCTCAACACTCGATTGAATTCCATTCAATGCACCGACAGCTGCAAGTTGAAGCACAACTGAAGGTCCACCAGTCTGATGTCCCTGAATATTAGTCATTGCTTCAATTATTTTTTTATTTGCAACTGCCCAACCAATTCTAAAACCTGTCATAGCATACTGTTTCGAAACACCATTGATAATAATCAACTTAGAATTTTCATCTTTCTTCTTAGCATATTCCCAACAATTGATTGGCTTTCTTCCATCGAAAATTAAGCGGTGATAAATATCATCCATAATCAAATACAAATCTCTTCTCTCACAAAAGTCAACAATATCAGCAATAAATTCTTCTGAATACATTGCACCAGAGGGATTATTTGGCGAGTTGATTATTATTGCTTTTGTGTAGCTTCCAACTCTTTGTTCTATATCCTGAATTCTTGGATAAAAAGAACCATCTTCTGGATAAACTGGAACACCAATTGCCCCACACAATTTTGCCATCTCGGGATAACTAACCCAATAAGGTGCGGGATAAATTACTTCTTCTTGTGGATTTAATATCGCTTGTAGTGCAACCATTATTGCTTGCTTTGCTCCACTCGAAGCAATTACATTTTCTGGTGCAACTTTTCGATTGTAAAATTCTTCCGTGTATCGAATGATTGCTTTTTTCAAAGCAGGTATTCCATCAGGTGGTACATATCGAACTTCACCTGTATTTAAATTTTGAACTGCTGCAAGAATTGCGTCAATTGGTGCACGACTCTTCGGTTCACCAACGCTGAAATTAATTACTGGTTCACCTTTCTCTCGAAGAATTTGTGCCTTCTCGTTTAAGGCTAAAGTAGGTGATGCCTGTATGTTTTTTGCTATATAACTTAAACTCATATCTACACCATCGGAAAATTTTTTAGGTTGGACTTTTGAGTTGAATAATTGTGTAAAATCATAAAGTTTTATTTTATGTAAGATATTTCTAATACAAAAATAAGAAAAAATAAATGAACTGAAGATGATAAAATTAATCCTTGTTTATCAGGTAATGAAATGAGGTGTATTGTGAGTTGAACCAAACAGGAATTGGATTTAAAATATCTAAAAACATCACTATGAAGTCGAAGTGAAGTTATAACTCATTAATCAATTAAAATCTGAGTCTGCACTTTTTTCTTTCAAAGAATATTCACAATGAAGTTTGAAAAAAATTTGGCTAAAAATAAATTTTGAATTGATAGTTATTTCGAAATTCGAAGAAGAAAAGAGATAAAGTTTTTTAAAGTTAAACTTCCATTATTTCCTTTTCTTTATGTTCAAGAAGTTCATCAATTAATTCAATGTATTTGTCAGTTAATTTTTGAACTTCTTTCTCTGCAGCTTTTCTGTCGTCTTCAGAAAAATGTTCTTCCTTTTCCATTTTTCTTAAATGTTCAATTGCATCACGACGAACATTTCTAACAGCAATTCTTCCGTCTTCAGCAAATTTTTTGCAGAGTTTTACTAAATCTTTTCTTCGCTCTTCAGTTAATGGTGGGATTGGAATTCTTAAAACATTTCCATCATTGATGGGATTAAGTCCAAGTTCTGATTGTAGGATTGCTTTTTCAATTGATTGGAGTGCAGATTTATCCCAAGGTTGAACAACGAGTGTATGAACATCAGCGACCGAAACATTTGCCATTTGATTCAAAGGAAGCATTGAGCCATAATACTCAGCTTTGATTCCATCAAGAAGTGCTGTTGTTGCTTTTCCTGTTCTGATTTTTGCAAATTCCTGTCGAACAACTTCGACAGATTTTTTCATTTTATCTTCAGTTTCTTTAAGAATTTGTTTAATCATAAGAACCTCAAATTTTAATAAGTTTTAACTTCGAGGTCTACTTTTGTTCCTATTTTTTCACCGAGAATAACTCTCTTTAAATTTCCCGGCACTCGATTGTTAAAAACTATAATTGGAATTTTATTTTCCTGACAAAGAGTGAAGGCAGTTAAGTCCATCACTCTAAGTCCCATCTTAATTACATCTGAGTAATTTATTTCTGTAAACTTGAAAGCTTCTTTATTTTTTTCTGGATCAGAGTCGTAAATACCATCAACTCGTGTTCCTTTTAGAATTACATCTGCACCAATTTCAATTGCTCTTAATGCTGCTGCAGTATCTGTCGTGAAATAAGGGTGACCAGTGCCTGCACCTAATATTATAATTCGACCTTTTTCAAGATGTCGAATTGCTCTTCTTCGAATGTATGGTTCAGCGATTTCTTCTATTCGGATTGCAGAAAGTAATCGAGTATGAGCGTTTTTCTTTTCAAGAGTACTTTGAAGTGCTAATGAGTTAATTAAAGTAGCAAGCATCCCCATTTGATCACCAGTAACTTGATCAAAACCTTGTTTGATGCCAGCTACTCCACGGAAAATATTTCCACCACCAATTACGATAGCAATTTGAACACCAAGATTCTTTACTTCAATAATCTCATCGGCAATACGTGAAAGCACATTTGGGTCAATTCCAAAATTCTGTTCACCCAGTAAATCTTCGCCGCTTAGTTTTAAGAGAATTCTCTTATAAGCAACTTGAGACATCATTTTTGCTCATCTGCTAAATGGTATCGTATGAATTGTTTAACTACTATATCAGTAGAGTTTGTATCATTAAATGATTTAATCAATTCACCGACTGACTTAGAACCATCTTTCACAAATGGTTGTTCGAGTAAGCAAATTTCTTGGAAGAATTTGTCTAATTTACCTTGTGCAATTCTTTCGAGTACTTGCTCAGGTTTTCCTTCGTTTCTTGCTTGTGTCTTGTATATTTCTACTTCTTTTTCGATGATTGATTTATCTACTTGTTCACGAGAAACTGTCATAGGACGCATTGCAGCAACTTGCATTGCAATATCTCGCGCAAATGCTTTGAATTCGGCTGGAACTGATTTTGTGAATTCAAACAATACTAAGACACCAAGCTTCGAACCAGGATGAATGTAATCCACAATTGAACCGTTATCAACTTTTACTTTCTTAAATCTTGAAACTTGAATCTTTTCTCCAATTTTACCTACTGCTTCGTTAATCAAATCAGTTACTGTTAAACCATTTACATTAGCATTTAACAATTCATCGAGATTTTGAAAATCATTGGCAAAAACTAAATCAGCAATTTTATTCGCTAATTCTATGAAAGCATCGCTTCTGGCAACGAAATCTGTTTCGCAATTTACCTCAACAATTGCAGCAACTTTGCCGTCTTCGCTCAATCTTGTTAAAACTAAACCTTCATTTGCTGTTCTCTCAGCTCTTTTTGCAGCTACAGCTGCACCTTTTTTTCTTAAATATTCAACTGCTTTTTCAAAATCTCCGCCAGTTTCTTCGAGTGCTTTTTTACAATCCATCATTCCCGCACCAGTTTTTTCGCGGAGTTGCTTTACAAGTTCTGCACTTACAGCCATATTCAAAACTCCTTTAATAATTTATTGGATAATCGAATTAAGAATTAATTTTCTGAAATTTTACTTTCTTTGTCAGCTTCTGATTCCTGTTCAGCTTTTAATTCTTTTGCTCTTTGTTGTCCTTCGATGATTTTATCTGCCATTAATCGAACAATTAAATCAATTGTTCTAACTGAATCATCGTTAGCAGGTATAATGTAATCAACACCATCGGGGTCACAATTTGTATCAACAATTGCAAAAACAGGAATGCCAAGTCTGTTAGCTTCTTTAACAGCGATGTGTTCTTTTTTAATATCAACAATAAAAATAGCACCAGGTAATTTTGTAAGTTCTTTAACACCTTCAAAAACTTTTTCGAGTTTTTCTTTTTCGCGAGTTAAGATTAATCTTTCTTTTTTAATCATTCGATCGAAAGTACCATCACTCATCATCTTTTCAATATTCTGAAGTCGTCGAATTGATTTTCTGATAGTAGTGAAATTTGTAAGCATTCCACCGAGCCATCTTTCACTCACCCAGTGCATTCCACATCGTTGTGCTTCACGCTTAACGATATCTTTTGCTTGTTGTTTAGTTCCAACGAAAAGAACTTTTTTACCTTCTGCTGCAATCTGTTCCATTGCATCTGCAGCTATTGCTAATAATCTTTTCGTCTTGTTTAAGTCAATTATATGAATCCCATTTTTTTCCATGAAAATGTAAGGTTTCATTTTGGGATTCCATCGGCGGGTTAAATGCCCATAATGAGCACCAGCAGCTAAAAGATCTTGAAGTCCTACTTCCACGATTTTTTACTCCTTAATTTTTGTTGTTAAACTTCTACTCGCTTCATCTTTATCTGAGATTCCGCATCAACGGAACACACTCAGATAAATCCACGAGTATGCTCTTTAATTAGTTAATAAAAAAAATTAACGTTTCGAGAATTGGAATCTCTTTCGAGCTTTTGGCTGGCCGTATTTCTTTCTTTCGACCATTCGTGGGTCTCGAGTGAGATATCCAAGTTTTCTTAAAGTTGGTCTATATTCTGGATCAAAAAGAACTAAAGCTCTCGCTATTCCAAGCGAAATGGCTCCAACCTGTCCCGTTGTTCCACCACCTTGAACATTAACTTTGAAGTCAAACTTTCCCATTGCATCAACAACTTTCAAAGGCTCAATCGCCTTCAAAACATCGAACTTGGTGGGAAAGTATTCATTAATATCTTTTCCATTTACTTCAATTTTACCAGAACCTGGTCTTATGACTACTCTTGCAACCGAAGTTTTTCTTCTACCAACTGCTATTTTATCAACCATTAATCACTCCTGCTTAAAAAGTTAATATTTCTGGTTTTTGTGCTTGATGAGGATGGCTTTCGCCAGCATAGACTTTCAGTTTCTTAACTATTCGTCTTCCTAACCTACCTTTTGGTAACATTCCTTTTACGGCGTGTTCAATAACAAATTCTGGATGTTTCTGCATGTACTCTTTGAAGGTAGTAAATTTTGCACCGCCAGGATAACCTGAATATCTAAAATAAGTCTTCAATTCTTCTCTTTTGCCTGTTAGCCTGACTTTATCGGCATTAATTACAATTACAAAATCACCACAATCAACATGTGGTGTGTAAATTGGTTTATGTTTTCCTCTTAATATTCTTGCTATGTTTGATGCCAATCGACCTAAAATCTGGTCTTTCGCATCAACTACATACCACTTTTTTTCAACTTCTATTTCTTTAACCGACTTGGTTATTTTTTCCTGTTTCAATGATATTCCTCCTGAAATCAATACTTTATTACATTATTTAGCTTACAAAATTAA
>JAOAHM010000012.1 GCA_026415235.1 Ignavibacteria bacterium
AACAGCCATTTGGTATTATTTAAAATCGTTGAAAGATGAAGTTACACCAGAAACATATCGCAGGCTTGCTTACTGTCACGAGCAACTCGGAAATTTCCGTATTGCTGAAAGTTATTACAAAAAAGCAAAAGAGTTAGAAGATAAAATTAAATGAAAGAAGCAACTACGCTATGAAAAAAATGGTAAAAGATAATTCAAGCTATTATAAAGTTAAGCAGTTAAGTTTATTACATTCTGATTTAAAAACTTCTTTTTTAGATACATTAAGGGGGAAGGGTAAAAAATATAAAAGATATCTAGGTTCTCCACTGAGATATGCTGGAGGTAAAAGTTGGGCCGTTGGCTATGTAGTTGAACATATTCCGATTAATATTAAAAGATTAGTTTCACCTTTTTTTGGAGGTGGTTCTATAGAAATAGCAGTGGCAAAAGAATTAAATATACCAGTTTATGGTTTCGACTTGTTTGATATACTTGTTAATTATTGGCAAGTTCAAATAAGCAAACCCCTGGAATTGTTTAATGAATTACTAAAATTAAAACCAGACAAAACAACCTATGATAAGATCAAAAATATCTTAAAAATGTATTGGTTGGGGCAAATAAAACTTGACAGAATTAAATTAGCAGCATATTATTATTTTAATCATAATTTGTCTTATGGACCAGGTTTCCTTGGGTGGATGTCAAGTGTTTATGCCAATCAAAAAACATATTTAAGATTATTAGAAAGAGTAAAAAATTTTAATTTGAATAATTTGATTGTTGAACGAGCATCCTTCGATGAGGTAATTCCGGAATACAAGAACGATTTCCTTTATTGTGATCCCCCATATTATTTAGGAGAAGATAGTACTCTTTTCCGAGGCTTATATCCCCAAAGAAATTTCCCTATACATCATAACAACTTTAAACATGATTTATTGAGAGATTTATTACATAATCATAAAGGTAAATTTATTCTCTCTTACAATGACTCACGTACAATAAGGGAATGGTATAAAGGATTTAAAATAGTAGAATTACAAATTCATTATACAATGGGGCAAGGGGAAATCAGAATTGGTAGTAATCGTTTGAAAGATAATCGTAATCATATTAAGAAGACAAAAGAACTATTAATTATCAAGGAATAAAAAATGGTTAGAAAACGTGCAATGAATCCAGAAAAAGCGAGTCTTGTCAAGATCAGAGGACATCAAGATGCAAGAGATTTTGCGGAGGAATTAGGTATCGGAAAAGAGTTCAAAAGTGAACCTCAAGCAAAAAAGGATATTATTGATTCGAATGGTTATTCTTATTCGGTAAAAAGTGGAGAAAAAAAGTGGCAAATATTTTTATATGGTAGAAAACGATTTGAAACAGATTTCACGTTTCGTGGTATGGACGGTTTAGGTAATTTATTTTTGAATTGTATTGATATTTTTCCAGAGGATAGACAAAAATATTTAATGGATAAAAATAAATATAAACGTAAGTTAAGTTCAGTAATGGTACAAATTAAAAATAAATTGGAAAATAAAGATTTACTGGAGGCTTTCTTAGATAAAAGTCTATTTAATAGTGGTGAAGTAAATTTTTTTGTTATTAAACATGATAATGTATTTCATGTTTTTTTAAATAAAGAAGTTGTAAATATTCTTTCTAAAAATATAGCAGTTGAAAATTCATTGGCACGTAACCAATACCAAATTGATGCCCAAAAAGTTGTCTTTAAAGTTGAAGGTAAAACAATTGGTGAGATTGAAATGCGAAATGATAGTGACATTCATTATAGAGAATTAAAATTTTGGTTAGATAAAAAATTAACTTTTAACCTTTTAACATCCAAGATAAGCAATAAGAAACAATTAAAACCAAGATTAATTCTTTATGGTCTAGCTATTAAAAAATTAGAAAAACACCTTAAAAAAATTTCTTAACAAATTAATATTATTACAACCTTTTATCTTGAATTAAATAACATTTATGGAAACAGTACTGATTTTTCTTTTTGGTTTGTTAGTTGGAGCTGCGATAACAATTCTTATCTTTCAAATAAGAAAAAAAGATTATGAGAATTTTACATCATCTATTTTAACAATTACAGAAGAACAAAAAGAAAAAGAGAGACAACAATTAATTGACTATTTAAGAAACTCCTTCTCTCATCTTTCACTCGAAGCTTTGAGTAAAAGCACAGAACAATTTCTTCAATTAGCAAACCAAACTCTTTCCAAGCAGCTTCAAAGCGGTTCGATGACTTTAGAAGAGAAAAAGAAATTAATTGATCAAACTTTTCAATCAATGCAAGATGAATTAAATAAAGTTCAAAATTTGATTAAAGAACTTGAAAAAGACCGTGTTGAAAAATTTGGAATGCTTGCTCAAAAACTTTCTGAATCACAAAAAACAATTCAACAACTTAACGAGACAACAAGTAAATTAACTTCAGCACTTGCAAGCTCAAAAGTTCGTGGGCAATGGGGCGAACGAATGGCTGAAGATATTCTGAGATTAAGCGGTTTGAAAGAAGGTATTAACTACTTAAAACAAAAAGCAATTCAATCTGCAAATACTCGACCTGATTACACTTTTCTACTTCCGAATGAATTGAAACTGAATATGGATGTAAAGTTTCCTTACGATAATTATATGGCATATCAAAATGCAACAAACGATAACGAGAAAGAAATTTACAAACAAAATTTTCTGAAAGATGTTCGTCAAAGAATTAAAGAAGTTACAACCAGAGATTATATTGATCCAGCTCAGAATACAGTTGATTATGTTTTAGTATTCATTCCAAATGAACACATGTATGCTTTCATAATGGAAAGCGATTCAACAATTATAGACGAAGCATTAAAACAAAAAGTAATTCTTTGTTCACCAATAACTCTTTATGCCATTCTTGCAATTATTCGACAAGCAGTTGATAATTTCAGTCTTGAACGCAAAGCTTCACAAATTATTGAATTGATGGGAATGTTCCACAAGCAATGGAACGAATTTCTCAAATCACTTGAAGCCATGGGCAAAAAGATAGACGATGCTAAAAAAGAATTCGAGAAACTAACAACAACGAGAAAAAATCAGTTAGAAAAACCACTTCGTAAAATTGAACAACTTAGAGAAGAAACAGGAATTCGTGTAACTCCTAATGGTAGCCGATTGATTTCAGAAGGAAATGACTCAAGAGAATCTTTTTTAGAAACTGAAGATGAACAATAAAGATTTGGATTATCAAGAAAACATAATTGAAAATTCTCTGGCTGAAGAATCGTTCAAACATTTACTTGAAACTCCTTTACCAGTTTTATTGATTAAAAGGGATAAATTCAGTCGTTACATCCTTCATTCATTCAATCAACTTGCCCAAGAAATTTTCGCCGTTCCACTTGAAAGATTAATCAATAAAGAAATTAGAATTTTCTGGCCTAAAGAATCATGGGATGATTTTCGAAAAGGTGTAATTGCAGCAATTCGGAAAGGATTGGTTTCCGATGTTGGTTCTGTTTTTATTCAAAAAGAAGGAAAGACCAGAAGCTTTAACTTAAAAATTTGGCAAGTTGGTAACTCCATTGCTTGTTGTATCTTCTTAGAAACAATTGATAAAAAAATTCTTCTTCAATCAGTTTTAGATGAACGACTCAAATACGAAGAACTTTTCAAAAACACTCCTGTAATGATGACTAATATTGATTTAGATGGAAAGATTGTTGACGCAAATTTCTTCTGGCTTGAAAAAACAGGATATGAAAAAAATGAAATAATTGGAAAAAATATTCTTGACTACTTTTTTATTGATGAAAATTCGTTGCTCAATCAAAAAACTTTCTCTGAACTTTTAATTAAAAATGAATTAAAAAATCTTCCAGTTAAAGTAAAGAAAAAAAATGGTGAAACGATTTCTTCAGTTATTACTGCTCGACCTTTGTTTGATATAAATGGAAAATTCATTCGTTGTTATCTTGTTGCTCATGATATCAGTGAACTTCATTCTTTAAAAGAAGCTTTTGAGAATACAGATAGATTGTTGAAGAGTTTGCTCGAAAGTTCAGCATCGGCAATTTTGCTTTACTCTTTAAAAAATGGAATTGTTGAATGCAATCAGAAAGCTGAGGAATTGTTCGCTGTTAATAAGGAGAAAATAGTTGGGAAAAAGTTATCGGATTTAGAAGAATTGGAAGAATTCAAATTCATTTTTGAGAAGTTGAATGAAATTTTAATGAATAGTCTAAATCAAACTGAAAAATTTGAAATCGAAGTCAATCCAAATGGAAACAAAAAGTTTTTTGAAATTTCTATTACAAAAATTCATTTGAAAGATGAACCATTTGTTTTGATTTTCTTCTCGGACAAATCAACTGAAAAAATTAAAGATGTAAAAATTCGTGAGTCAGAAAAAAGATTTGAAACACTTTTTGAAGAATCAATCAATGCTTTGAAATTAATTGATAATTCAGGTAGAGTAATTAAGTTAAACAAAAAAGCTCGTGAACTTTTTGGTGAGTTTATTGATAAAAGCAATCGAGTTCAAATCAAAACAAAAGAGTTTGATTATCAAAAGTGGTTGAAAGAATTTATTAGCTCAAGTAATCTTCAAGACCAGTGTGAATACAAATTCAAAACACAAACAGGTGTGAAAATAATTGATGAAAAATTGATGAAAATATCTTTTGATTCAGGAGAAAAAATAATTTTTTCAATTGGTCGTGAAGTAACAAACGAACGATTAGCAGAAGAAGAACTACGAAAAAGCGAACAGAATCTTCGAAACTTAAACGATACAAAAAATCGTCTCATTCACATTCTTTCACACGATTTAAGAGCACCAACATCGAGCATAATTGGTGTAATCAATACAATTTTAGATGAACCTAACATTGACAAAAAAGAAATTTCTAATTACTTAAAGCTTGTAAAGAGTGCAGCTTCGTATCAACTTGATTTAATCAACAATTTGCTCGATTGGTCACTACTTGATTCAGGTAAGTTCAATTATACTCTGGAAGCAAAAAATCTTGAATATGCAGTTTATAATTCACTTAACTCCATTCGTGGTTTAATTGAACAGAAAAAAATCAAAGTTGATGTTAAAGTTGATTCAGAACTTGTATTAATTGATTTAAATCTTTTCAGTAGAATTTTAATCAATTTGGTTTCAAATGCAGTTAAGTTCAGTTATCCAGAAAGCAAAATTTATGTTTATTCGAAAAAGTTAAACAATCATAGAATTGAAATTTGTGTGAAAGATAATGGCGTTGGATTTGACAAAGAAGTTTTGGAAAAGCTTTTCACTTTCAAAGAAAAAGTTAGTCGTCGTGGAACTTCAGGAGAAAGAGGAACTGGTCTTGGTCTTTCACTATGCAAAGATATTGCTAAAATTTTCGGTGGTAAGTTAAAGATTGAGAGTCCTATTAAAACTACATCAAAGAAATCTGGTGGTTCTTTAGTTTGCTTTGACCTTAAATTGGTAGAACCAAAGGTTTTAATCTCTTCATCATTAAATAAAACTTCTATCAAAAATTCATTAAAGAGAGAAATCAAAGATTATAATTTTGTTTTCAAAAATTTGATTGATTATTTCAAGAATGAAGTTAATGATTATTTCTTGTTTGTAATTCTTCATGAAAAAGAGGTCAGTAATTCTTTAATTGAAAAAATTCTAAATGTTCACTTGAACAAGAAAAACATCATTGTAGTATTTGACAAGCAAACCAATCAACCTAATGAGCTTAAAACCACTCAACTTGAAAATCTACCAACCTTTCTAAGAAATGAGATTGATCGAATTGAATTTGAATGGAAGCAGCAAGTGAGTTTAGCAAGACAAATGAGAAAAATTTGGGATTGAGTTTTTTAACTCAATCTCTCTAATTATTTTTGTTCAACTATAAATCTTAAAATCAATTAATCATAAATATATGAACGAAAGAAGAAAACGAAATATTATTCCCAGAATAAGACGACGAGTTAATTTACCACTCGAAAGAGTAAGGCGAAAAATTTCAATAGTTATTCCGTCTTATAACGAAGAAGATAGTTTGAAACCTTTGGCAGTAGAGCTTCGAAAAGTTTTCAATGAAATGAAAGATTATGATTTTGAAGTAATAATTGTTGACGATGGAAGTACCGATAACTCATTGAAAATTCTAAATGAGATTAGAAGAGAAGACGAGCGTTTCAAATTTATATCTTTTCAAAAAAATTATGGTAAATCTGCTGCACTTTCTGTTGGATTCAAGTACGCAACTGGCGATTTGATTGTAACAATGGATGCTGACCTTCAAGATGACCCACACGAAATTCCAAATCTTGTCAAAAAAATTGACGAAGGTTACGATTTAGTTTCGGGATGGAAAAAAATAAGATTTGATCCATTCATTAAAAAGTACTCATCTCGTATTTTTAATTTTGTTACATCTTTAATGACAGGAATCAAAATACACGATTTCAACTGTGGACTAAAAATTTATCGCAAAGAAGTTGCTCAAAGCATAAAAGTATATGGCGAGATGCACCGCTACTTACCAGTTTTAGCTCATTGGAATGGTTTCAAAGTTGGTGAAATTGTTGTAAAACATCATCCTCGCCGATATGGAAAAACAAAATTCGGTGCAAGTAGATTCCTCAAAGGCTTTCTCGATTTAATTACAATTCTTTTCACAACAAGATATTTGAGAAGACCACTCCACTTCTTTGGTACACTTGGATTTTTTCTTTTCTTGATTGGATTTGGAATTGATCTTTACCTTGCTTATGAATGGGCTTTTCACGGAAAATATTTGACTAATAGACCAATGCTGTGGCTTGGAATTCTTTTAATTCTACTTGGTATGCAAACAATTGCAATTGGCTTAATCGGTGAAATGATTGCACATCACGCACAAAGAGTCGAAGATTATCACATCAAAGTATTTAAGTTATAACTCCACTTTGTTATGAAATCAAAAGTTAAGTCAAAAGAAAAAAAGAAAACTTCTCAAGTAAAGTATATTTCAGAATTTTTTAAGATAAAGGACGAGAAAATTATTTCTCGAGTTCCTTTAATTATTATTGGAATTTATTTTTTGATTGTTCTGATTTCTGCTTTGACTTATCATCAAATTGGTGATTATGGAGTAGAGACAGATTTTTATGAAGGTATGGTTTATGAAGCGAAAGAATTTTTGAAAGGGAATCTAATTATTGAAGGATACAAAGGTCCACTTTATCCAATTGTGCTTGGTGTTTTAGGTTTTGTATTCGGTGATTTTTTTAGAATTGGAGTTATACTTTGTGTTGTTTCTGCAGTTTTATTTCTTTTTTTTGGTTTCAAAACCTTAGAAAAAATTTTTGGTTATGATGTTGCACTTGGCAGCATTCTTCTTATTATCACAAATTCTATTTTTATTCAATATTCTTACTCGGCAGGAACAGATTTATTCTTTTGTGCTTTGTCAATTCTCTCAATCTATTTTTTAGTTAAAGGTAATCAATTAAAAAATTCATATATATTCATTTCTGGAATTTTTGCTTCTCTTGCATTTCTAACAAGAACAAACGGATTATTTTTACCTGCAGCTGCTATTGTAAGTTTTTTGATTTTCAAGTTTTCATCTAAAAAATATTCTGTCTTAATAAAACATTCGCTCATATACTTAGCTGGTTTCGTTTTGTTGAATATTCCATGGTCTATCTACAAGTACATTCACACCGGTGATTTTTTCTACGATAGAAATTACACCAATACTGCTTGGGAACTTTATGGCAAAGGAAAGATGAGTTGGGACTATTGGCAGTCAGTTGAATCTTTGAAGTTTACATCATTTAAAGATGTGATAATGAGAGATCCAATTCTATTTGTGCAGGAAATTTTAATCAAAAATTTTTATGAACATTTTATCTCCGATCTCGATAAACTACTCTCGTTACCGTTCGCAATTTTTCTTGTAATTGGAATTTTGTTTTTATTCAAACGCAAATACTTGAAAAATGAAGTCTTCTTTTTCGCAAATATTTTATTCGCTTTTCTTGTGCTTCTTCCAGCTTTTTATAGCGAAAGATTTTCTCTCTTTCTTTTAATTGGATATTCTGCAATTGTAATGCTCCTTTTGACCCATAACTTTTTCAAAAATTTAAGCTTTGGAAGTTTTCATTCGGGACAAATAATTTTTGCAATAATTTTTATCTGGTCATTGCAAGACGCAATTAAATACAATTCAGTTCAAATTGATGTAGGACCGAAAGAAATTTTAGCAATTGCGAAAGATGTTCCTGATTCAATAAAAACGGAAGCCAACATTGTTGTTGCACGAAAACCACATATCGCTTATGAATTGAATATGAGTTACTGGAAATTTCCATTTGTTACTACTTATGATAGTCTGATGATTTGGATGAGAAGTAAAAAAGCAAATTACTTTTTCGTAAGTGCTTTCGAAGTTCAAACACTTTTATCTTACACAAATGACAAATCCGAACAACAGAAATTTTATTTTTTAATTGACCCAAGCATTCCAAAAGAAGGACTTGAAGTTGTAACTTATACAATTGAACCTCCATCTGTCCTTTACAGAATCAAATATTAAGTTTCTCTTTACTTAATCTTACAATTTTTAACTGGGCAAGTTAAAATTTTAAAAATTCTTTAACTTTGTTTATTTAATAAAATACAATTATGAACCAAAAACCTGAACGAAAAATCATTATTCATGGTGCAAGGCAAAACAATCTTAAGAACATTCACCTTGAACTACCCAGAAACAAATTAATCGTATTTACTGGTGTAAGTGGTTCAGGTAAATCGAGCCTTGTTTTTGATACAATCTATGCTGAAGGTCAGCGACGATATGTTGAAAGTCTTTCAGCTTATGCTCGTCAGTTTTTGGAAAGAATGAATAGACCTGATGTTGATTATATTCAAGGAATTTCTCCTGCTGTTGCAATTGAGCAAAAACCACCATCAAGAAATCCAAGGTCTACTGTTGGAACTACTACCGAAGTGTACGATTACCTTCGATTGCTATTTGGAAGAATAGGTAAAACTCATTGTGAAGTTTGTGGAGAAATTGTTCGAAAAGATTCAACTCACACAGTAATTGAAAAGTTGAAAACTTTTCCAGATGGAAGAAGATTGTTAATCACTTTTCCTCTAATTCCTCACGAACATCGTTCTATTAAAGAAGAATTGAAATATTTACTTTCGAAAGGTTTTCAAAGAATTTATTACGAAGGTGAAATTTTTGACCTCAATGAAAATATCAATCTTAAGTTAGAGAAAGAAAAAATTCTTGTAATTGTAGAAAGAGTTTCTCTTGACCTAAAAAATGTAGAAACAGCTTATAGTGATTCAATTGAAACTGCATTTAACGAAAGCGAAGGAAAACTTGTAATTGTTGACTACGAAACAAAAGAGCATTTCTATTTCTCAAAACTTTTTGAATGTCATGGAAAAATATATCAAGAGCCAGAACCGAGATTGTTTTCATTTAATAATCCTTTTGGTGCTTGTCCGACTTGTCAAGGATTTGGAAAAACAATTGGAATAGATTGGGATTTAGTCATTCCAGATAAAAGAAAATCAATTGAAGAAGGTGCAATTGAACCATTTACTAAAAAACATTTCAGTCAATTTCAGAGAGAATTAATTAGAACAGCAATTGCACGTGGAATTCGAGTTAGCGTTCCATTTGAAAAATTAACTGATGCTGAGAAGAAATTCATCTTCGAAGGTGCGAGAGGTTATATTGGATTATATAAATTCTTTGAACTTTTGCAGCAGAAATCTTACAAGATTTATTACAGAATTACTTTAAGTCGTTATCGTGGTTATACAACTTGTCCTGATTGTGGTGGTTCAAGGATAAAGAAAGAAGCTTTGAATGTTAGAGTTGGAGGGAAAAGAATATCTGACTTGATAAATATTTCTCTTGAATCGCTTTTAAAATTTTTTGAGACGATTGAGTTATCAGATTATGATTGGCAAGTTGGTGGAAGAATTATTGATGAGATAAAAAAACGATTAAAATTTTTAGTTGATGTTGGCATTGGTTATTTAACACTCGATAGACTTTCGAGTACACTTTCTGGTGGAGAGACGCAACGAATAAATCTTGCGTCGGTTCTTGGCTCACAAATGGTTGGTGCCCTTTACATTTTGGATGAGCCTTCAATTGGATTGCATCCCCGAGATAATTTGAAATTGATAAATGTTCTTCATCAGTTGAGAAATCTTGGCAATACAGTTTTAGTAGTTGAACATGACCCAGAAATGATTCGTGAAGCAGATTATATTGTTGATATGGGTCCAGGTGCTGGTGTGAATGGTGGCGAAATTGTTTTTGTAGGAACTTATGATGAGTTATTAAAGGATAAAAATTCATTAACTGGAAAATATCTTTCTAAAGAAATTGAGATTCCACTTCCATCAAAAAGAAGAAAAAGAAAAACACCGTCAATAAAAATTTTTGGTGCAAGAGAAAATAATCTGAAAAACATTGATGTAGAAATTCCACTTGGCATTTTTGTTTGTATTACAGGTGTAAGTGGTTCAGGAAAAAGTACGCTTGTAAATGATATCCTCTATCCTGCTATTCGAAAATTAAAACATGATGTTAATGTTCAAGTTGGAAAATACACAATGATTGATGGCTTAGGATACATTGCCGATGCAGAAATAGTTGATCAATCACCAATAGGTAGAAGTTCAAGGTCAAATCCTGCGACTTATACAAAAGCGTGGGATTTTATTCGTGAGCTCTATGCACAAAGACCATTAGCAAAATCTCGTGGTTACACTCCAGGTTATTTCTCTTTCAATGTTCCTGGAGGTAGATGCGAAACATGTCAAGGTGAAGGATATGTAAAAGTTGAAATGCAATTCCTTGCAGATATTTATTTAAACTGCGAAGATTGTAAAGGGAAAAGGTTTAAGAAAGAAATTCAAGAAGTTTATTACAAAGGAAAAAACATTGTTGAAGTTTTAGATATGACTGTTGAAGAAGCTTTGAAATTTTTTGAAGATCAGAAGAAAATAGTTCAACGACTTCAACCGCTATATGATGTTGGATTGGGTTACTTAAAACTTGGACAGTCATCAACAACACTTTCAGGTGGAGAAGCTCAAAGAATTAAACTTGCTGAAAAATTAATTCCAACTGAAAACTATGAACATATTCTTTACATCTTTGATGAACCAACAACTGGTTTACATTTCCATGATATTAGCAAATTGCTCAAGTGCTTTGATGCACTAATTGACCGTGGTAATTCTATACTCGTAATTGAACATAATCTCGATGTAATTAAATATGCTGATTATATAATTGATTTAGGACCAGAAGCAGGTGAATTAGGTGGTGAGATCGTTGCAACTGGAACTCCTGAAGAAATTATGCAATGCGAGAAATCATACACGGGACAATACTTGAAAAGATACTTAGGTTTAGAATAAAACACTTTCTTTTGAGTACTCAAAAAATCTTAAACTCAACCAAGTCTAAATCTCAAATCAATTTTCACTTAAGAATAGTGAGCTTTCTCTTTAGAATTTTTGGTAAAGAATTGTATTTAAATTCAACCAACACATTAACGAAAAATTTTTGAATTATAAATAATCATAGTTCGGCTTATTCATTTTGGAAAGAATTTGATGTTCTAAATTTTCAATTCTTATTTATAGAAAGTTTGAAAATAATTTATTGTATTTAATCAGAGAAGAGAAAGATTAATTCGGAAGATTAACTCAACAATTTTTAAGTAAGTAGATGTGAGCCTGGTCATAAAAAAAATTTGTTCATTGAGTATATTTACAATAAAAATTGGGTTTTTTCAGAAACAAAAGACAAATAAAGTTGTTTGAAAATTTGGGAGATGAGAGGTAAGAAAGGTAGTCGCTCTTCACTAAAAAGTGAAGGGAGGAAAGTCCGAACTCCGTAGAGCAGGATACCAGGTAACGCCTGGGGGCTGGAAGCCAAAGCTTTCAGTCACGGAAAGTCCCGAGATAACTCGGGATCCCGACATCAGTCGGGATGCAACAGAAAACACACCGTCCCGAAATTATTTCGGGATAAGGGTGAAATGGCGGGGTAAGAGCCCACCAGCATCTCGGTAACGAGATGGCTTGGCAAACCCTATCCGGAGCAAGGTCAAATAAAGGAGGAAGTGAGTTCCTGTACTTTCCTCACTCACTACGAAGTTGCTCGCTTCGTCATCACTCCTGGGTAGACCGCTTGAGTCCAATGGCGACATTGGACCTAGATAGATGACTACCTCTCCTGCGGGAGAACAGAATTCGGCTTACTTACTTCTCATCTCCCTTTTTATTTTAATTATGAAACAGAGATATAATTGGAAAATTTTAGATTGTCCCGATGAATTTAGTCAACAAGTTCTGGTTGATGATTTAAATATCTCACCAGCACTTGCTAAAATTCTTGTCCTTCGGGAGGTTGATAGCTTTCGCAAAGCTCGACAATTCTTCAAACCAACGCTTGATGATTTACATGACCCATACCTTCTAAATGGAATGCGTGATGCTGTTAAAAGAATTATTAAAGCTCTTACTGAAAATCAAAAAATAATGATTTATGGTGATTATGATGTTGATGGAATAAATGCATCGGCTATGCTCTATCTCTTCCTAACTGAAATTGGTGGTAATGTTGAAATTTATATTCCGAATAGAATTAAAGAAGGATATGGAATTTCTAAAAATGGAATTGATGAAGCTATACAAAATGGAACTAAACTTATAATTTCAGTTGATTGTGGAATTACAGCTGTTGACGAAACCGAATACGCAAAAAATTATGGAATTGATTTAATTATTTGTGACCATCACGAACCAGGTGAAGTTATTCCAAAAGCGCTTGCAGTTTTAGACCCATTAAAACCAGGATGCCCTTATCCATACAAATATCTTTCTGGTGCGGGAGTTACTTTTAAATTAATGCAAGCCCTTGCAGATTCAATTGGAATGAAAGAAGTTCCATTTAAGTATTTAGACTTTGTTGCAGTTGCTGGTGCAGCTGATATAGTTCCATTAACAGGTGAAAATAGAATTCTTGTAAAATTTGGTTTGGAAAAATTAAACACTGACCCTCGACCTGGTTTCAAAGCTTTGATTGATAAAGCAGGATTAAAATTAGGTAACATCACAAGTTCCCATATTGTATTTGGACTTGCACCAAGAATTAATGCGGTTGGTAGATTAGGCGATGCACAACGAGCTGTTCAATTACTCCTTTCAAAAAATTACGAAGAAGCTCTTTTTTATGCAGAAATTTTAGATAAAGAAAATCGAAATCGCCGTGAGATTGATGAAGAAATCTTAAATGAAGCAATTCAAAAAGTTGAAACCGAATTAAACCTTGACGAAGAAATTGCAATTATTTTACACAAAGAAGATTGGCATATTGGTGTGATTGGAATTGTTGCATCTCGATTGGTAGAAAAATTTTATCGTCCTTCAATTCTTTTAACCAATGTTGATGGAGTTGTAAAAGGTTCTGCAAGAAGTATTGCCGATTTTAATTTGTACGAAGCATTGAAAGAATGTGAAGATTTACTTCTTCAATTTGGTGGGCATAAAGCTGCTGCAGGACTTTCAATTCATCAAGATAAAATAAGGGAATTCAAAAAAAGATTTAACGAAGTTGCTAAAAAAAATCTTACACCTCAGCAGTTAATTCCAACACTTGAAATAGAAGCAGTTGTAGAACTTAATTCAATTACACCAAAGTTTAGACGAATACTTGAAAGATTTGCACCCTTTGGTCCACAAAACATGAAACCAGTTTTTATGACTGAACAAGTTGAGTTATTTGAGCGACCAAGGATTAGTTCGAATAATCATTTATTCATGAAGGTTCGGAAAAATAATTCACCTGTATTTGATGTTGTAGGTTATAATCTTGGTGATTATGCACAATCGCTTTTAGATTTGAATGGTTCGCTAAAGAATACTTATATTGATATTGCCTATACAATCGAATCAATGACAATTAACGATATGATATTCCCTCAATTAAACTTAAAAGATTTTAGAATTTCACAAAAATAGGATGGAGAAATTTTATGGCAGGACATTCTAAATGGGCACAAATTAAAAGAAAAAAAGCAGTTGCCGATGCTAAAAGAGGAAAACTTTTCACTAAGTTGATTAGAGAAATTCAAGTAGCAGCAAGACAGGGCGGGGGAAATCCTGAAGGTAATCCACGACTTCGCCTTGCTATTGATCAAGCACGAGCTGCAAATATGCCAATGGAAAACATTGAGCGAGCAATTAAAAAAGCAACTGGTGAATTAGAAGGTGCTAAATTCGAAGAGATTATTTACGAAGGTTACGGTCCAGGGGGCATTGCAATTTTAATTGAAGCCATGACAGATAATAAAAACCGTACCGTTTCAGAACTTCGTCATCTTTTCTCGAGACATGGTGGAAGACTTGCAGAAACTGGAAGTGTGAACTGGAAATTTCAGAGAAAAGGAATAATTACAATTACAAAAGATCAAATCGCTGAAGATGATTTGATTATGCTTGCTTTAGATTTAGGTGCTGATGATGTAGTAACAGAAACGGATTATTATGAAATTCAAACCTCAGTAGAAAATTTTGAAAAGGTTCGAAAAGGAATTGCTGAGAGAGGATTAAAAATTGAAAGTGCATCGCTTCAGTATGTCCCTCAAAATTTGATGAAGATTGATGCAAAAGAAAATGAAACTGCCCTTAAGTTGCTCGAGGTCCTTGAAGACCACGATGATGTCCAAAATGTTTACACCGATGCTGATTTAACTGAAATTGATTGAGATGATTATTCTTGGAATTGACCCTGGAACATTAAAAACTGGTTATGGAATTATTGAACTTGAAAATGGTCGAGTTAAACTATTAGCATCAGGTGTAATTGAAAACCAAAGAATAAAATCTTTACCACTTCGATTAAAATTTATTTACGATGAAATTAGCCGATTGATTGATGAATTTCTTCCCGATGAACTTTCCATTGAAAGTGCATTTTATGGGAAGAATGTTCAGTCGGCATTGAAGATTGGTCATGCTCGTGGCGTTTCAATCTTAGCTGCAATTAATAAACAAATTCCAACTTATGAATACACTCCAAGAGAAATAAAAAAAGCAGTTGTTGGTAATGGTGCAGCATCTAAACAACAAGTAATGTTTATGGTGAATCAAATACTTCAATTAAAAAAGAAAAAAACAAAATTTGACGAAACCGACGCAATAGCAGTTGCTCTTTGTCATCTTCAAAAGATTACAAAGCCTGATAAAAAACATCGTGATTGGAAATCATTCATCAAAGAAAATCCACATTTAGTCATTGGTTAAAAAATGTTTAATTACATCTCTGGAAAATTGGTGGTGAAAAATCCAACGAATATTGTAATTGATGTAAATGGAGTTGGTTATCAACTAAATATTTCGTTGAATACATTTCAAAAACTTCCTGAACCAGAAAATGAAGTGAAAGTTTTTGCTGTTTTAATTCCAAGAGAAGATTCGATTCAGCTTTATGGATTTTATGATGAAGATGAGAAATTTATGTTCGATCAATTACTTTCAATTTCTGGTATTGGACCAAAAGTCGCACAAAGTATACTTTCGGGAATTACACCTGATGAACTAAGAGAACACATAATTAATGGAAATGCATTTGCTCTAACTCACATTCCAGGTGTCGGTAAAAAGACAGCTGAAAGAATGATTGTTGAATTGAAGGATAAATTGACAAAAGTTACTCCAACAGAAAAACTCATCTCTAAGGATATTGAAGATATTCGTATTCAAGCATATCAAGCGTTGATAACTCTTGGTTATCAAAAAGCAATTGCCGAAAAAGCAATTCGTGTTGCTTTGAATGAAATCAATTCGAGTAAAGAAGAATTAACAATTGAAAATTTGATAAAGAAATCATTAAAAGAACTTAATAAATAATTTAATCCTATTTCAAATTGAACTCAGGTTTTTATCAATTAAGTTTTTAGGATTTGTAAGATTTTTCAATCATGATTTTTTCAAGAATGAGTTCAACCAGTATTTTTTCAAGCTTTGAATGTAAAGATAAAGGCGATTTTTAGATTTCATTTTTCATTGAAAAACATTCATTCGATTTTTTAATACTAAATTTTTTGTTTGCCCAATCTAAATTTTAATCCAGATAATGATTTTGACGGTCAGAAGAACGGGTAAGGGTCATCCAGAGAACCATTTTGACCCTTCGGAAGACCCAAAGGGGTGGTTCGGAGGGTGGTTTTGACGGTCAGAAGAACGGGTAGAGGTTATCCAAAGAACCATTTTGACCCTTCGGAAGACCAAAAAGGGTGCTTCGGAGAGTGATTTTTACGGTCGGAAGAACGGGTAAGGGTCATCCGAACAGCGATTTTGACCTTTCGGAAGACCTAAAGGGGTGCTTCGGAGAGTGATTTTGACGGTCAGAAGAACGGGTAAGGGTCATCCGAAGAGCGATTTTGACCCTTCAGAAGACCTAAAGAGGTGCTTCGGAGAGTGATTTTTACGGTCAGAAGAACGGGTAAGGATCATCCGAAGGACGATTTTTACTTATCAAAAGACGGATAAAATTATTTTTTAGCTTTATTCAAATGATTAAAAGGATGAGAAAAGTTGAATGTAAGGTAATTTTAGTCAATTTCTGAACAATATGCTTAATTTTATTAGATTTTTTAATGAGACAATTTAAAAAAAAGATTATCCAGTAACTTTTTAATGTAGTTAGGATTAAAAATTATATGGAATTCTCAATTCCAATTGCATCTTAAGTAAAAGAAATAGAGAAATGGTATCACTTAGTAAAATAATGATAAAAAAAATCCCTTTGCTGCCTCATAAATAAAAAGTGAGATAGCAAAGGGCTGGAGAATTACTTAAGTAATAACATTTTTTTAGTTTTCAATTTTATTCCATCAATTTCCATACAATAAAAATAAACTCCACTTGGTAAATTACCTGCATTAAACTTTACAGAATATTTTCCAGCATCTAATTCTTGATCTATTAAGATTTTTACAACTTTGCCAAGAATATCGTAAACATATAGCTTAACATTATTTCTACTTGGCAAATCAAATTCAATAATTGTGGAAGGATTAAATGGGTTGGG
>JAOAHM010000030.1 GCA_026415235.1 Ignavibacteria bacterium
GATACATGCAAAGGTGAATACATAAACTTTCACGGTGGTGACCCTGCGATTGCAATTGATAAAAATGGAAGATTTATCTTAACAAGACTCGGAAGAACACCGTTCGTTGGACTTTATGTCCACTATTCAACTGACATGGGTAGAACTTGGTCATTCCAAAACACAATAAATGATCACGATTTAGAAAGAGCAGTTTTAGCTTCAGATGTTTATCCATCAAGTCAATTTTATGGAAGAACTTACTCAGTTTGGGTTCGTTTCAATCCACCTTATGCACTTTATTTTTCATTCAGTGATGATGGAGGAGTTACATGGTCACAACCAAGACAAATCAATTCTCCAACACAAAGATGTGCAGGAGGTGATATTGTAATTGGTAAAAATGGCGAAGTTTATATTACATGGGCTGTAGTTGCATCAACATCACCATTTGCTGAACAATTTATTGGATTTGCAAAAAGCACAAATGGTGGAGCAACTTGGCAAGTAACAGAAAAAGCATTTCAAGTAAATGGAATTCAAGGTCAACTTTCACAAAAACAAAATATTCGAGTAAATGGCTTACCAAGAATTGTTGTAGATAATACGAATAGTTCAAGACAAGGTTGGATTTATATCGTAACCACACAAAAAAATTTTGGTGCTGCTGGAAGTGAACCAGATATAATTCTTCACAAATCAACTGACCAAGGTAATACTTGGAGCGGTCCAATTAGAGTTAATCAAGATTTATTAAACAATGGGAAAATTCAATACTTCCCAGCTGTGACAATTGATAAGTTCGGTGGACTGAACATTCTTTACTACGACGATAGATTGACAACATCTGATTCAACTGGTGTGTTTCTTTCTCGTTCAACAGATGGTGGAAATACTTTTCAAGATTATCAAATCAGTGACCACAATTTTAAACCAATGGCAATCGGTGGATTAGGTCAAGGTTATCAAGGTGATTTGATTGCATTAACCTCAATTGAAAATTTTTTAATTCCCGTTTGGATGGATAATTCAACTGGTAATTATCAACTTTGGACTACAAGAGTTAACATTAATTTGTTATCTGAAATAGAAAGTGAAAATCTTCATCCAATAAATTTTACTCTCCATCAGAATTATCCCAATCCTTTCAACTCATCTTCAAAAATAAAATTTACAATTCCAGAGAGAAATTATGTGAAGTTGCAAGTGCTTGATTTATTTGGAAATGTTCTACTAAATCTTATGGATGAAATATTAGAGAAAGGTGAGTACGAAAAAGTCATTGATGCCGATAAACTTTCATCGGGAATTTATTTTTATCGTTTGACTTATAAAGGATATACTATAACAAAAAAGATGGTGTTAATTAAGTAGCGTTAAAATTTATTAAAATTTAAAAATCTTGCTTGTGAGGATTGAACTTAGCAATAGTCAAATTTCACTCAATATTTTATTCCTTCAATTTAGACTCAAATAATTTTGAAAATTCTTAGAGTTTTCAGTAGAGATAGTATTTCATTCACTATTGAAGCATTTAATTCAGATAATTACTTGATGAATTTCTCTCATGAAAAATTATCTTCAAAAATTTATCTATTCGAATTAAAGGCAGGTGAATTCAAATAAAAAATTTTCCTCTTGAAGCAAGTTATTTTATTAAGATTATTTTTTGTAAAGCGTAATTTTTATCCAAAGTAATTTTTATAAAATAAATTCCACTGTTTTGTTTTTCTAAATTTATCTCATATTCATATAATCCAGAATTCAAATGCACATCAACTAATGTATTTAGTTTTTGACCTAATACATTAAAAAGTTCAATTTTTGTTTTTCCATCTTTTTTCAATTTTAATTTTACTTTCGACTTAGAGTTAAAAGGATTTGGATAAATAGAAAATTCAAATTCATCTTTTTTAAAAAAATCATTAAAGTTTTTTTCCTTTAACGACGAAATTGAAGTTGGAATATATTTCAAAATATAACCGCTATCACAAACAGCATATCCATGAAGAGAATCAGCGAAGAAAATTTTGTTTGGTTGAACTGAGTCAGGTATTGCATAAACAGACCAAGTATTTCCAGAATCAAGGGTATATAAAAATTTTCTCTCACCTTTCAAGTTAATCCAACCTTCTTGTGCATTTCTAAAAGCGACGGAGTTAGCAATTCCAAATATGTCCAATGTCCTATAATTCCATGTTAATCCTAAGTTAGTTGAGTGACTTACAGCAGTACCGTATTCATAATCACCACCAACAGCAAAAATGAAATCGTTGTTGATTATTTGAAAATCGTTGATTGGTTCAGGTCCGATTGGGAAAGAATCCCAGAATTCACCGCCATCAGTAGTGCGCCAAATGACACCAAATATATCAATCACTCCTCCACAACCAATTCCATAATTTTCATTGATAAATTTGATTTTGAAAATTGGGAATTCGGAGAACTGAGAATTGATAAATTTAACTTCATCCCAATCAAGTCCACCATTTCTTGTTCTTAAAATTGAACCAGGAAATCCACAAAGCCAACCATTTAATTCGTTTTGAAATGTTATGGAATAGAAAAAATGAAAGTCATTTGAATAAACCTGAGTTTGCCAAGTTTGTCCACCGTTTGTTGTTTTGAGAATTGTTGTACCAACTGGACCAAAAATATTTCGATGCCAAGTTAGTCCCCATCCTCTCAATGTATCAAGAAAAAATAAATCGTGAATTGTAGTATTCACATTGCTTTGCTGAAATGACCAAGTCAAACCACCGTCATTTGTACGATAGATAACTCCTGAATCCCCAGCAACCCAACCTTTAAGACTATCAACGAAGAATATGCTCTTTAAATTTTTATTGGTAGGAGTTTGAATTTTAATCCATCTACCTTGAGAATAAGCAAGCTCTCCAAAAAGAAAAAACAAAATCAATAAAAGTTTTATAATTGAGTTTGAAAAAAACTTCATATTCTCATTGAACAAATTATTTTGATTTTAAGTATTACATCTTTTCAACCTTAAAATGTACCGCATCCCAGGAAATTAATTCACTTGCCGTTTTAATTTGAATTTCTTGGGAGTCAATAATATCATCTACTTCGTTTCGTTTTATCAGATGATAATTACCATCGCTATCTAAAATTCTTGCATTAACATTGTCTGATAATTGAAGTTTTAATATATGATCGTAGATATAGTTTTGGATTAATTTTGATTTGATTGGAAAAATAACTTCAACTCTTCGGTTCAAGTTTCTTTCCATCAAATCAGCACTACCTGAAAAAACTTTTGGTTCACCATTATTGTAGAAATAGAAAACTCGAGAGTGTTCAAGAAATCTTCCCACTATACTTATCACACGAATATTTTCACTTAAATCTTTTACACCAGGTTTTAACATGCAAATACCACGAACGAGCAAATCAATTTTAACTCCTTCACAAGATGCTTTGTAAAGTGTTTGAATCATCTCAGGATCTGTGATTGAATTAACTTTAATAATGATGTATCCATTACCATTTCTTTTGTGAGAGTCAATTTCCTCATTGATTAATTCGATTAATTTTTTTCTCATGTTAATGGGAGCAATCAGTAGGCATCTGTAATTTTCTTGATGGGAGTAACCGGTTAAATAATTAAATAATTCAGTTACATCATCAGCAATGTTTTCATCTGCAGTAAATAATCCAAGGTCTGTGTATTGCTTCGCAGTTGATGTGTTGTAGTTACCAGTTGAAAGATGAACATACCTTTGCAAACCATCTCTTTCTTTTCTAATTACTAAAGTTACTTTACAATGAGTTTTTAATCCAACTAAACCATAAACAACATGAACTCCAACCTTTTCTAATCTCCTTGCCCAATGAATATTATTCTCTTCATCAAATCGAGCTTTAAGTTCTACAAGAGCAGCAACTTGTTTTCCGTTTTCAGCAGCTTCAATCAAACTTTCAACAATTGGTGAATTAGAACCAACACGATACAATGTTTGCTTGATTGTAAGTACATTTGGATCTTCTGAAGCAGCTTTAATGAAATTCACAACTGGTAAAAATGAATGATAGGGATGACTAAGTAAAATGTCATTCTTCCGAATAGCAGAAAAAATATCTTTGTAATCTTCCAATACTCTTGGGATTGAATGTGTAAATGAACGGAATTTTAAATTCTGAAAAGGCAAATCGTATAATGAGATTAAATCACCAAGTCCAAGTGGTCCATTAAGAATTTGAATAGATTCATCCGCAATGTCCAAGTTCTTTTTCAGAATTTGAAGAATTGGTTGGGGCAATTCTTTCTCTAATTCTAAACGAACAACAGCACCGAATCTTCTTTGTTTGATATTCTCTTCTATTACTTTGAGTAAGTCATCTGCTTCGTCTTCTTGAATCTCGATATCTGTATCTCTTGTTACTCTGAAACGATAAGAATCAATAATGTTCATTCCGGGAAATAAAGTTTCAAGGTTAGCTTCAATTACTTGTTCGAGGTAAGTTAGTCGAAGTGGTTTATTGGAATTTTTTGATGAGTCAAATTTTTCTTTGATTAAGTTGATATTAACAAATCGAGGTAAGTTCCTTGGTACCTTAACTCGTGCGAAGTGTCTTTCACCCGTTGGTTTCTCGATGCTAACACCTAAGTTGAGCGATAAATTTGAAATATGTGGAAACGGTCTACCAGGATCGAAAGCTAAAGGTGTGAGAGTTGGAAAGATTTCTTTTATGTAAAATAATCTTAATAGATTTTTTTCTTCTTCATTTAACTCGTCATAGTTTAATATTTCAATACCTTTCTCTCTTAGCTTTGGCAGAACATCGTACAAGTAACAATTCATGTGAATTTTAAGTAAATCAGAGACTTTAATAGAAATCAATTTCAATGTTTCTTGTGGACTTAAACCATCAATTCCAATTGAGCTTATTCCAGCTGCAACTTGCTCCATCAAACCGGATACTCTTATCATGTAGAATTCATCAAGATTAGTACAAAAAATTGAAAGGAATTTTACTCTTTCGAGAAGAGGCAGATTTTCTTCAAGTGCTTCCTCTAAAACTCTTTTGTTGAATTCAATCCAACTCAAATCACGATTAAAATAAAATGCCGGGTTTGAAAAATTTTTGTTGTTTTTCTTCATAAGATTATGAGAGTTTATTTTTAATCAAGAATAAGCAAAAATAAATTAATTTTCTAAGTAAGAACTTAAATCCAAATTACCAAAGATTCGAAACTACTTAATCAATGGGCTAACAATTTTTTTAAGTGAAATTCACACACAAATTTTTCAATAAAGTTCAACAATTAATTCATTCACTTGAAATACCACAAATATCATTATCATTTTGAATTCATTCTTCGGTCAAAAATTTTTTTAGTAAAATTATGCATCAATTTTTTATTTCTGATTTTTAGAATAAGATTGTCTACACTTAGTCAGTAAAATTTTTTAATTCATTTAGTTCATATCCATAAAATTGAGGAAAACACAAATTAAATTTCACATTAAAGATTCATTTACTTTTTATTAAGCCTGAGAGTATTTTTTTTGAAATTATATTTTGAATGAGCTTCCATCGTTTTATTCTTAATGATTAAGAATTAAGAATTACTTGAGGAAATGTTCAAAAAAAGTTAAAGCGAGTGTTAATTCATCTTTAATCACTTCGAAAGTTTTTTTATCTTTCGAAAAAGAATGGAAAATTTGAACACACTTGAAGTTTTATTTATTGGTGATATAGTCGGAAAACCTGGACTGCAAATACTTCAAACATTCCTAAAAAATTTAGTTGAGAATAACCGAATTGATTTCGTTATTGCCAACGGTGAGAATGTTGCTGATGGAAAAGGTATAACTGAGAAGGAATTAAAAATTTTGAATGAACTTGGAGTTCATGTGATTACTGGTGGTAATCATATTTTTGAGAAACAGCAGTTTCAGGAAATTGCAAAAAAGGAAAAAAATGTTCTTCGACCTTTGAATTATCCTCGAGGAACATTTGGTCAAGGTTATGTTGTAATGGATTGTAATGGTGTCAAAATTACAGTTGCTTCTTTACAGGGAAGAGCATTTCTTCCAGCCATTGATTGTCCTTTTAGAACTGCAGAATGGTTGATTGATAAGGTTAAAAAAGAAACAAACATCATTATTATTGATTTTCATGCTGAAGCTACTGCAGAAAAAATTGCACTCGCCAATTTCTTAGATGGAAAAGTCACCGCTGTAATTGGTACTCACACTCACATTCAAACTGCAGATGAAAGAATTTTGCCAGGTGGAACTGCTTACATTACTGATGTAGGTATGACCGGTCCTTATGATTCAGTTATTGGAATGAAGAAAGAAGCCGCTATCAATAGATTTCTTTATCAAACACCTCAGAAGTATCAAACTGCTCAAGATGATATTCATCTTTCAGCAGTCATTATTTCAGTTGATAAAACTTCTGGAAAAGCTAAACGAATTCGAAGAATATTCTTCCCAGATTTTCAAAAGGAAGTAATCGAACAATGAAAGCTGTTTTATTGGATGGCAAATCGGTAGCTTCTAAAATTCGTAATCGATTAAAACAAATAGTTGAAAAAGAATTTAAATCAAAAGATATTAAACCTGGTTTGGTTGCAATTCTTGTTGGTAATAATCCTGCATCAAAAATTTATGTTGGTTCAAAAGTAAAAGCTTGTGAAGAAGTTGGAATATTTTCAGAAGTAATTGAATTGCCCGAAAACACTTCAGAAAATGAGTTGATTAATTTAATTAAAGAATTAAATGTCAATCCAAAATTTCATGGAATCTTAGTTCAACAACCATTACCATCACATATCTCAACTGAAATGGTAAACGAAAACATTGATTTTAGAAAAGATGTAGATGGATTTCATCCTTATAATTTAGGTAAGTTACTTCTCGGAGAAGAAGGACTAAAACCATGCACTCCACTTGGTATTATTAAACTGCTAACTGAGTATGAAATTAATCTAAATGGTAAAGATGTAGTTGTTATTGGGAGAAGCAATATCGTTGGTAAACCACTTGCTGTAATGTTGATGCAAAAATGGAACGAGACAAATTCAACAGTTACGGTTTGTCATTCCTCTACAAGAGACATAAAAAAATTTACTGCATCAGCTGATGTTGTGATAGCAGCTATGGGTAAGCCAGAATTTTTAAGTAGTGATTTTATCAAAGATGGTGCAATAGTAATTGATGTTGGAATTAATCGAATTGAAGATGACAAAACTGCTAAGGGATATCGAATCGTTGGTGATGTTAAATTTGACGAAATTTCGAGTAAAGCGTCTTATGTTACTCCAGTACCAGGTGGCGTTGGTCCAATGACAATTGCAATGCTCCTACAAAATACGATAATTGCATGTTCAAAATTCTATGGGATAAATATCAATGTATAAAACTTTGATTGATCGAGTAATTCAAGAAGTTTTAATTGAAAATTCATTAAAGAAATCGGTTTGTGATGAGGGTGTTTGTGCAGGTTGTGGACATTGTGTATTTCATAAAAAAGAAGCGGTTAAAAACATTTTGGATAGTGGAGCAGAAAGAATTTCTACTTCCTTAGGAATACCAGAACCTGTTGATATTGATATCGCAAGAATGATTGACCACACCCTTCTCAAACCAGAAGCTACACTTGATGATATCAAAAAACTGTGTGATGAAGCAAGACAATTTCACTTTGCATCAGTTTGCGTAAATCCTGGATTTGTAAAGTTTTGCGCTAATCAGTTAAAAAATACTGATGTAAAAGTTTGTACGGTTATTGGTTTTCCACTTGGTGCAACTACAACCGAAACAAAACGATTTGAAGCACATCAAGCAATTGAGAATGGTGCTCAAGAATTAGATATGGTAATTAACATTGGTATGCTAAAATCGGGTGAGTATGATTATGTTTTCAATGATATTCAACAAGTTGTTCTGGAAGCTAAACCAAAAAGAGTGATTGTAAAGGTTATTATCGAAACTTGTTTACTTACTGACGAAGAAAAAGTGAAGGCATGTTTAATCTCAAAAGAGGCGGGAGCAGACTTTGTTAAAACTTCAACGGGATTTAGCAAAGGTGGAGCAACTGCTGGAGATGTAGCATTAATGAGATATGTTGTTGGTGGAAGTATGGGAGTTAAAGCAAGTGGTGGAGTTCGTTCACGGGAAGATGCAGAATTGATGATTGCAAGTGGTGCCGATCGAATCGGTGCAAGTGCAAGCGTTAAAATTGTTCAAAACATCAAGGATGAATCTTCAAAGGGTTATTGAAATGAAATTCGTAATCGAAATAAAAAAAGAATTAGATGGATACATGGCTCGTGTTCCAACTATTAAAGATTGTGAAGTTTGGGCTGAAGAACATGAAGTCGCTTTAAGTAAAATAATTAATCTCTTAGCATATTTCTTAAAATTGGAACCAAATTTTTATTATCGATTGGATATCACTAAAAATACTAAAGACTTTGTTAGCTACACTATAAACATAATAACTGAAAAATGAACACAGCATTTCGAACTGAGGAAAGAATAAACAAAATCACTTCGGTACTTAATCAAAAACAACCTCACATTACTGTAGTAATGGAAAATATTCATGACCCACACAATGTAAGTGCAATTCTTCGAACATGTGATGCTGTTGGAATTTTAGAAGTACAACTACTTTACACGACAGAGCAATTTCCAGAAATTTCAAAGGCAAGTTCGGTAAGTGCAAACAAGTGGATACAAATTAAAAAGCACAACTCATACGAAGAATTTTATCATATAATGAAAGAAAGAGGCTTTCTCATTGCTGCTTCTCACTTAGATAAATTTTCATATCTTCACGATGAACTTGATTATACAAAACCAATTGCACTTGTCTTTGGAAATGAACATCGAGGAGTAAGTGAAGAACTATTGAAGTATTGTGATGTGACATTTAAAATTCCAATGCATGGAATGATACAGAGTTTAAATGTTTCAGTTGCTGCTGCTGTTACACTGTATCATGCAGAAAGCGTTTTGAGAAAAAATGGTTTTTATGAAAGAAGACAACTTGATGAAGCTTCATTCAATCAATTATTCAATGAATGGATAAGAAAATAGAGGTAAAAAAATGGCAGAAGTTAAATTGATTAATGTTAGTAAAATTTATGAGAATAATGTTGTTGCAGTTAATGATGTAACATTTACTGTAGAAGATAAAGAGTTTGTTGTTTTGGTTGGTCCTTCAGGTTGTGGTAAAACAACAACTCTGAGGATGATTGCTGGACTGGAAGAAATTTCAAAAGGTGAATTATACATTGATAATGTTCTTGTGAATAATGTACCTGCAAAAGACAGAGACATTGCAATGGTATTTCAGAATTATGCGCTTTATCCACACATGACTGTATACGAGAATATGGCATTTGGATTAAAAATAAGAAAACTTCCAAAAGATGAAATCAAAAGAAGAGTTGAAGAAGCAGCTAAAATACTTGGCATTGAAAATTTACTTGATAGAAAACCAAAGCAATTAAGCGGAGGACAACGACAGAGAGTCGCTGTAGGTAGAGCCATTGTTCGTAAACCAAAAGTTTTTCTTTTCGATGAACCTTTGAGCAATCTTGATGCAAAATTAAGAGTTCAGATGAGAACAGAAATTTCTAAACTTCATCAACGACTTGAAGCAACTATGATTTATGTAACTCATGACCAAACAGAAGCAATGACCATGGGCGATAGAATCGTTGTTATGAAAGATGGAATTGTTCAACAAATAGATACACCTCTCAATCTTTACAATAAACCAATAAATAAATTCGTAGCTGGTTTTATTGGAAGTCCAGCTATGAATTTTATTGAGGGAACATTAATTCAAGAGAATGGATTAAAATTCGTTTCATCAAAAGGTGGATTGAAATTTCAATTGGACACAAACTTGGATGAACTGAGTAAGTATATAAATAAAAAAGTCATTGCTGGAATTAGACCAGAAGAATTTCAACCAAATGATTCTCAAAGTTCGAATCAAAAAATTGAGATAGAAGTTGAAGTAGTCGAACCTATGGGCAACGAAACTTTTGTTTATTTCAATGTTGATAATATTCAATTCGTTGCACGTATTCCATCATCAGTTGTTATCAGACCAAATCAAAAATTCAATTTTACTTTTGATGTTTCTAAGGTTCACTTCTTCGATGGTGAAACAGAAAAGCGAATTAATTGAATTTAATTTAATCTTTCTTGTAACGATTAAGCGCATTTAATGAAAAATTTCAAAGTCCATTTTGTCAAGAAAAATTTTTAACATTTACACCCATCGAAATAAACACAAATGGTAGAGGTATTTAATTGAGAAGTTGTTTATCAAAAAGATATCTAATCTAAAAACATGAATTTATTTCCATTCTTATATCTCATCTGATTAGAAAAAATTTTAATTCTATGAAATCCCACCGAACTTAACTTTTCATACAAAAACATATTATTTGTTAGTTATCATTTAATAATAGAAAATGTATATTATTTCTGACTTGATATGAGTTCAATAATCAGCTAAGTTCTATTAGAAAAACTTTGTTAAAAATAATTCGTTCTTTGAGTATAAAAATTATCATTCAATTTATTTAGGGAGGTTAAAATGAATCGTCTAATTCAAATCTTGTTGTTAGTCCTATCTTTTAATTTCATTTATTCTCAGGACTTTCAAGTTTCGAACATGCAGGGCTATGTTGTTGAGAGCCCAAAATTCACAATTTCCACTGGAAATATTTATCTCACTTTTCCAACTAACATGAGAGTTTATAAATTTCCAGTCGCTGGTCCACAAGCTCCAATTTCAAATCCAATTAATCCAGATCCTACTCAGTGGGGTCCAGGTCAATGTGATATAGCTTCCGTTAATAACTTCATTTATGTTTTATTTACAGATTATCTCGGTGGACAATTTATTATTAAACTTGCATTTTCAAATGATTACGGAAATAATTGGAATAGCTTTGTGTTGGACACAATAAACAACACAAATTACTTACCTACAAGGTATGATTTGCCTCGAGCAGTTGTAAGTGATGTAGGTAGATTGTACTGTTTCTATTTTGTGTTCGAAAATTCGAAGGACACTTCAGGAATTTACATGTATGACTTATTTAATAATTCTCGAAAAAAGATAGATGTCTTTTTTCCAAAAGCCAGATATGAGTACGCAATTACACCATTTGTGAAAACAATTAATAATGTGGACCACATATTTTTATCTTATTGGATAGATTCTTCTTTCTATACAATTAAATCCACAAATGCTGGACAAACATTTTCTCAACCACAAAAAATCGTGGATGTTAGTGTTCCATGGCCCATGTTTGATTGGCAATCAACTTTTCAATATGATGCTTCTGGTAAATTGTATTTCAAATATGATTATCGTGCTTTCGATTTTCCATATGACGAAGGAAGAAAGTTCTTTGTTAAAACATCACAAGATTTAGGTCAGACTTGGTCTGCTGCAACACTAATTGATACAAGTATGGGTTATGTTGAATTCGTGGTTGTAGGAAATGATTTTGTTAAATATTACTGTGAAAATGATAGGAACTTATACCTGCAAACAAGTAAAAACTTAACGAATTGGGGAGCAAAAGTTAGAGTTAATTCAGTTGATAGTTCTATTTCTTCATCTTTTTATGAAAGAGTTGCTGCTTCACCGTATTTAAATAAAATTGCCTTTGCATGGAAAGATAGGAGAACTGGGAATGATGAAATATTCTACCGATTAATGGATATTCCGACAACTGTCAATGAAACAATTTCTCCAAATGAATTCATTCTTTATCAAAACTATCCGAATCCTTTCAATCCAGTTACATCTATTTCTTTCAATCTAAAAAACAAATCTCATGCTTCATTAAAAGTTTACGATGTATTTGGAAAATTAATCAAAGTATTGGTTGATGATTTGCTTGAAAGTGGAAATCACGAATACAAATTTGAAGCAATTGGAATAAGTTCTGGAGTTTATTACTACACACTAAACACAAATGGAATTCAGCAGACGAAGAAGATGATTTTAATCAAGTAAATAATCACACAAAAATTATTTTTTCAAAACCCCCATTCGTTGGGGGTTTTTTATGTTTTTGATTTAACCTTACTTATTTTTGTGTATGTACAAGTTTGTAATTCATGGCGGAAAAAAGCTAAATGGTGAAGTTGAAGTCAGTGGTGCAAAAAACGCACTGCTTGGACTCCTTCCAGCAACAATATTAGCAAACGGAGAATACACATTCCTTAATTCTCCAGAACTTTTAGATGCACAAAGTATGATTAAATTGCTCGTCAACATGGGCGAAGAGATTGAGTTTTCCAATCACACGATTAAAGTAAAAAATAATGGATTGAAAATTTTAGAAGCTCCATATGAATTTGTTAAGAAGATGCGTGCATCAATTTATGTTTTGGGACCAACCCTTTCCAGATATGGTTATGCAAAAGTTTCAATGCCTGGTGGATGTGCTTGGGGACCAAGGCCAATTAATCTTCATCTTGAAGCGATTCAAAAACTGGGTGCTTCAGTTGAAATTGATCAAGGTTATATCATAGCAAAAGCAGATAGACTAAACGGAGCAAAAATTGTTTTTAACATTCCAAGTGTTGGTGCAACTGTTAATACGATAATGGCAGCTGTTTATGCAAAAGGAACAACAATGATTTCGAACGCCGCAATTGAACCTGAAGTTACAGCAATTGCTGAATTTTTAGTCAAAATGGGTGCAAAAATTTCAGGAATTGGAACTAAGTTTATTGAGATTGAAGGTGTTGATGAATTGCATTCTGCTGATGAGGTTGTGATTCCAGATCGAATTGAAGCAGGTACTTTGCTTGTTGCTGGTGCAATTACTAAAGGAAATGTGAAGGTTACTAAATGTAATCCAAATCATCTTGATGCACTTTTAACCAAGTTAACTGATGCAGGGTTTACTATTCAAACAGGTGAAGATTTCGTTGAATTAAAATCAAATGATAAAATTTTACCTGTTAATGTTGAAACAGAAGTTTATCCTGGATTTCCAACTGATATGCAAGCTCAATGGATAAGTTTGATGACAATTGCGGAAGGTGCTTCGGAAGTTACTGATAATATTTATCACGATAGATTTAATCATGTGCCTGAATTAAACCGACTTGGTGCGAATATTATTGTTAAAGGAAACACTGCATTTGTTAAAGGTGTGGAGAAATTAAAAGGTGCAAAGGTGATGTCAACTGATTTGAGAGCAAGTGCTTCATTAGTTCTTGCTGGACTTATTGCAGAAGGAACAACAGAAGTTTTGAGAATTTACCATCTCGATCGAGGTTATGAGAAGATTGAAGCAAAGCTAAAAAAATTAGGTGCTGAGATCGAACGCGTTCAAACTGATGAATATTAAAAAGTTCATTAACAATTATTTAGTTCTTTTTCTCAGTATTCTGATTATACTGTTTTTGATTCGTATCATTACACTTCAAATCCCACTTTTTAAAAATTTAGATTTAGAAATTTCTATTCTTTACTCGCTTATTTGTTCAATCCTATTTGCTTATTTAAGTTTATGGTTGATTAAGAAAGAAGCAAAAGTATTACTTGTATTATTAACAATTTTTTTATTTGTTTTGATTTTGTTTATAAGTTTTATTGTAATTGAGTTGTTTATTTTTGATTGTCCAATCACAAATGGAATACTATTTTTTCCAAATTTCGTTTTCACATCTTCAGTTTTTGGTTTCGCAATGGCTTTGATTTTGAGTAGTGTTGAAGGTAAACGCTCTTATTTAATTCTTTCACTCATAATTTTTATTCTGATACTGTATAGTTTAATTGGTTATTATTATGAACCATCTCTCTATTTGTTTAATCCTTTAGTAATCTTCTTTCCAGGTTTAGTTTACAATGAAATTTTCGAGTTTGATTTAAGAACATTTATTTACATTGCTGGGCTTATAATTTCTTCAATTATGATTATTATTAATTATGCGTTAAGCGAATTAAGTGCAAAAAATCCTCTTCAAAAATTCAAACTTCATTTTCAAATTTTTCCATTAATTATTCTCTGTGGTCTTTTCATTTTTTCAGATAAAATTGGATTAAGTACATCACAAAATAAATTAAATAATGTTTTTGGAACCTCGATAAAAGAAAAAAAATTTGAAGTCTATTTTGAAAAGCCGATACAAAATAAAATCGAATTAGAAATTTATCGTTGGACTACAAAATTTCATTTCAAAAATTTAGAAGAAAAAACAGGAATTTCTCCAGAGAAGATTAAAATTTTTGTTTTTGAAAATGATAAATCAAAGAGAGAACTCCTTGGCGATGAAGCTGCGGATTTCACTAAACCTTGGCTAAAGCAAATCTTTGTTACAAAAAATTCTTTTGACCAAACAATCAAACATGAACTGGCACATGTCTTCTTAGGCGAAAAGTCTGAAAACATTTTTCATGTTGCTGGTGGATTAAACTTGGGATTGATTGAAGGTGGTGCAGTTGCACTTGAATGGGAATGGCTTGAACAATCACCAAAATACTTTTCATCTCTGATAACAAATTTCGTCGGAAATTTTTCATTCAATGATTTTTTCAAGAATTACTCATTTGCAACTCGATTGAGTTATGTAAGTTATTTGATGGCAGGTTCATTCTGCAAATATTTAATCGATAAATATGGCATGGAAAAATTTCTCGATTTCTATAGCTCAGGTGATTTTGAAAAAGTATTTAATAAAAATGCAGAAGATGAATTTCAGTTTTTTTTGAGCGATCTGAAAATATTTCAATTAAATTCAAAAGATAGTTTAAAAGCAAAAATTTTATTTGGAAGTCAACCTTTTGTCTTAAAGAAATGTGCTCGAGCAATTTCAAGAATTAACAAAAAAGCATTTCAACTTTTTGAACAAAAACGATACAAAGAAGCAGAACTTCTCTTTCAAAGAATTTATGAACTTAGAAGAGATAACGAAGCATTTTATAACTTGTTGAGAGTAAAATTCTCACAAAAAAAATTTAATCAAGTTTTGAGTTTATATCAAAATTCTGAAATCAATAAAAAATTAGTTGGACTTGCTTCGCTTCGTTCGGCAGTTCTTTATGCACTTAGTCTTGGTAGGTTAGGTAGAATTGAAGAAGCAAAACAAATCATCGAAGAGTTAATCGAATTAAAAATTTCAAGTAGCTGGAACTCTTATCTTGAATTAATTTCTGTTTTGTTGAATGATTCTGAGAACATTGATTTTATCGCTGAAAATCCCTTTACATGGCAAACGAAAATTTTAAAGTCCCCAACTCCAGAAAAATTAATTCTTTGGAAATATTTTCTTGATTTAATATCTGAAGAACAACTTGATGAAGTTGTAAAAAATTTCCCTAATGAATTTTGGTTATTAAATAAAAGTTTTTATAGATATTTAGAGCTTGGTAACTTTGTAAAAGCAAAAAATATCATTAATATCATAAAAGAGAATAACTTAGCTAACGACGAAGTTAAGCTTTACAATCTTGATTTGATGATTTATCTACTTGAAAACATAAGTAAAACTGGAGTTTAATTGCATGAACATTAACGAATTCCCATCAGTTGATAAAAAAAATGATGAGCTTATTAAGAGACTTGGAGATATAGCTGACAAATATAATTTTGAAGTATATGCTGTCGGTGGTTATGTGCGTGATAGAATCTTAGGTCGAGAACGAAAAGAAATTGATTTGCTTGTTGTGGGTGATGGGATACAATTTGCCAATTTGGTTAAGAAAGAATTGAAATCAAATGAATTAATAGTTTATAGAAATTTTGGTACAGCGTTAGTTAAATATGATGATTATAAAATAGAATTTGTTGGCTCAAGAAGAGAATCTTACACAAAACACTCACGCAATCCTCTTGTTGAGCCAGGTACATTCGAAGATGATATCCGACGACGGGATTTCACAATAAACACGCTTGCATTCTCAATTAACCAAAAAAACTTTGGTGAAATTGTTGACTTATTCAATGGTTACGAAGACCTTAAAAATAAAATCATAAAAACACCACTCGATCCTTTCATTACTTTTGATGATGACCCACTTAGGATTATGCGGGCAATTCGTTTTGCAACACAATTGAAATTTACTATCGAAGAGAATACTCTTAAAGCAATAGAAGAAATGCGAGAACGACTTCAAATTGTTTCTCAGGAAAGAATTGTAGATGAGTTTTTCAAAATTATGATGAGTGACAAACCTTCAATTGGTCTTGCGTTGATGTACAAAACAAAAGTTCTCGAATTCCTTTATCCTGAAATTGCAAACATGGCTGGTGTTGAACAACGAAAGGAATATCATCATAAAGATGTCTTTTGGCATACACTCGAAGTAGTAGATAAAGTAGCTGAGAAATCAAATAATCTGTGGCTAAGACTAGCAGCACTTTTTCATGATATTGCAAAGCCACTCACAAAGGCTTACGATGAAAAAGTTGGATGGACATTTCACGGTCACGAAGAACTTGGTGCGAGAATGGTCAAGAAACTTTTCATAAAATATAAATTTCCACTTTATAAAATTGATTACATCGAAAAATTAATTCGTTTGCATTTAAGACCAATTGCTCTTGTTGATGAACAGGTAACCGATTCCGCAGTTCGTAGATTGATTGTTGCTGCTGGTGAAGACCTTGAAGATTTAATTACTTTGTGTCGTTGCGATATCACTTCAAAAAATCCTGAGAAGATAAAAACTTATCAACAAAACTATGATAAAGTTGTTCAAAAGATTCATGATGTAATTGAAAGAGACAAACTTCGTGCATTCCAATCTCCTGTGAGGGGAGAAGAGATAATGAAAATTTTTAAACTTCCACCATGCAAAGGTGTAGGCATCATTAAAGAGAAAATTGAAAATGCTATTTTAGATGGTGAAATACCAAATACTTATGAAGCTGCAATTGATTACATCAATCAACATTTTGATGAACTTAACAAAGAAGTAGAAATCTATCGAAACAATCAATACTTGAAATCGTAAGAAACAAAAATTTTGGAGATTGAATGAGTTGGAAAAATTTTTTATGCACCTTTCTTTTGCTTCCTTTCTTAACCTTTTCCCAAGAGATTCAAAAATTGAAATTAGATGATGCAATTAACATTGCCCTTCAAAAAAATGTATTAATCAATCAAACTGAAAATTCACTCGAACTAAACAAGTCTCAAATTCTACTTTCTTATGGAAATGTTCTACCAACATTAAACATCAATAGTGGATTTAATTGGTCAAGGTCAGAAGATGAAGGTGGAATGTTCACATTAGGTAATTTGACAATTCCACTTCCACCAACAAAATCTGAAACAAGGTCTTACTCAGCTTCAATTAGTTCGAGTCTGAATTTGTTTGATGGACTTTCGAGTTTTTATTCTATCTATCAATCAAAAGTTAATTATGATGCTGCGAAATATAAACTTGAAAGATTGAAACAGGATATTGTGTTTCAAACAATTGTGAAATATGTGAATGTTTTGAAAGCAAAAAAGTTAATGGAAGTGCAAGAAGATAATTTGAAGTGGAATAAAAAGAGTTTAGAAACAATAATTGAAAGAAATAAAGTCGGACAAGTTACACTTGCCGATGTTTATCAACAACAAGTAAACTATGGTAACGCAGAGTTACTTGCTATTCAATCAAGAAATAACTACGAGATTTTAAAAAACGAGTTGCTCGCATTTCTTGGGCTTGATGTTGCTCTCAATTACGAAGTGGAAGATTTGAATGTTGAAAAATTGCTCAATGAATTGAAATCAGAAGATTTGGAAAGAACATACACGAACTTTACTGAACTTGTTAAAAATGCTTTAGAATATAGACCAGATTATTTAGCTCAAAAATTACAACTACTTTCGAATGAATATGAAATTTCAATTGCTCGTGGTGGACATTTCCCCAAACTAAGTGCTTCAATTTCAGCAAGCACACGGTCAAATCGTTTAAGTGATTTGGGCAAATCGAGAACTTATATAGCAGGATTGAACTTAAACATTCCAATTTTTAATGGTTGGATGATTTCAAATAGAGTTCAAATGGCAGAAGTGAATTATAAAAACTCGAAATTGACTCTCGATGATTTGGAGAGAAACATTAAAGTGAACTTAAAAAAATCTTTGCTCGATCTTGAAGCATCAAAAAAGAAATTAGATGTGAACAATAAGAATTTACTTGCTGCACAAGAAAACAAAAGAATTAATGAAGAAAAATACAATCTTGGTGCAAGCACATTACTCAATCTTTTGATTGCAAATTCGCAATATGTTCAAGCTCAAAATGATTTAATCAATTCTTCCTTTGATTATCTAATAATCAAAAAGCAAATCGAGTATCTCATCGGAAACTTAAAGTTTTAAAAAATTTATTGGGAGAAGCAACATGCCTGATGTCAAAAAACGAAATAAAAAGAAAATAATTGTTTTATCAGTAATTGGAGTATTAGTAATAACTTTCATTGTGTTAGCCATTCTTGGAACAAAGAAAGAAGAAGTCATAATTGTTCAAACAGAATTTGTGAAGAAACGAGATATCACTCAAACAGTTACTGCAACAGGTAAGATTGAACCTGAATTCAAAGTCGTAATTACTCCAGAGGTTTCAGGTGAAATTGTTTATCTACCTGTTAAAGAAGGTCAAAGAGTTCGCAAAGGAGATATTCTTTTAAAGATTAAACAAGATCAATACTTAGCTCAGAGAGATAGGGCAGTTGCAAATCTTTCATCCGCAAGGTCAAACCTAACCATTCAAAGAATTCAATTACAAAAAATTGAAGCGGATTACAATCGAGTGAGAGAGCTTTTTTCGAAAGGACTTTCCAGTGAAGCAGAACTCGAAGCAATTAAAGCTCAGTTCGAAACGGCAAAAGCTCAGGTTCAATCAGCCGAATCAACAGTTCAGCAAATGGAAGCAATGGTGAAAGAAGCAAATGAAAATCTTGCTAAAACAATTATAACTTCTCCAATGGATGGAGTTGTGAGTCAATTAAATGTGAAATTAGGAGAAAGAGTTTTAGGTACAGGATTTACTCAAGGTTCAAATCTTATGACCGTTGCAGATTTAACTAAAATGGTTGCCGTAGTTGATGTTGATGAAAATGATGTTGTTTTAGTTTCGATTGGCGATACTGCACGAGTAAAAGTTGATGCTTTCCCTGGAAAGATTTTCAGTGGAGTTGTTTATGAAATTGGAAATACAGCAAAGGCAAAAGGTCTTGGTACGCAAGAAGAAGTTGTAAACTTTGAAGTTAAAATTAGAATCTTAAATTCAGATGTGGAATTAAAACCAGGTATGTCTTGCAATGTTGAAATCATGACCGAAACTCGAAAGAATGTTCTTGCAGTTCCAATTCAATCTGTTACAATTCGAGGTTTGGAAAAAGAAAAGAAAGATGAGAAAACTCCAGAAGAAGATATAGTTTCAGTTGAAAGTAAAAAAGAAGAAAAAGACACGAAGAATTTGGAAGGAGTGTTCATCGTCAAAGATGGTAAAGCAAAATTTGTGAAAGTTAAAACTGGAATTTCTGATGATACTTATATCGAAATAATAAGTGGTTTAAAAGGTGATGAGGAAGTTGTAACTGGAAGTTATCGTGCAATTAGTCGTGAACTCAAAGATGGTTCAAGAGTTCGAGTTGAAAATAAAAAGAGCGGAACATCTTCAAAATCATAGGTATGAATATGGATGATAAAAATCCTGTAATCATTGAAATGAAAAATATCACCAAAACTTACATTGTTGGTTTAGAGGAAGTTCATGCATTGAGAGGTATTTCTCTTACAGTAAGAAAAAATGAATACATTGCTGTAATGGGTCCTTCCGGTTCTGGTAAATCGACTTTGATGAATATTATTGGTTGTCTTGATACACCAACAACAGGTATCTATTTGTTCAATGGAATTAATGTTAGCGACATGGACGATAATCAGTTAGCTCGTATTAGAAACAAAGAAATTGGATTTGTGTTTCAAACATTTAATTTGATTCCAAGGTCTAATGCTCTTCATAATGTTGAACTTCCACTTATCTATGCTAATGTTCCAAAGATTGAAAGAAGAGAAAGGGCTAAACAAGCTTTAATTAATGTTGGACTTGGTGATAGAATGAATCACAAACCAAATGAATTAAGTGGTGGACAAAGACAAAGAGTTGCAATCGCTCGTGCATTGGTCAATCATCCTTCAATCATTTTAGCTGATGAACCAACTGGAAATCTTGACTCAAAAACTGGCGAAGAAATTATGCAACTCTTCGAAGAACTTCATAAAAAAGGAAACACAATAATTTTAGTAACTCACGAAGAATATATCGCAGAACATGCCAAAAGAATTATTAGAATTAGAGATGGAATGATTGAAGCTGATGAACTTGTCAATCATCGAAAAGTTTATTCGTAGGGGGATTGATGCTTAATCAACTTAAGGAAGGATTATTCATTTCATTCAATGCAATTCTTGCAAATAAGATGAGGTCGTTTCTAACGACACTTGGAATTGTAATTGGAGTTTGTTCCGTTGTTTTGATGTCAACTGCTATCAAAGGTGTGGATAATTCCTTCCAGCAAGGTATAAGCTCACTTGGTTCAGATGTTTTATACATTGATAAATTCGCTTGGTTTGGTAACGAAGAATTCTGGAAGATGCGAAACAGACCAAACATAACTTATGAAGATTATCTTAAGTTCAAATCACTCGCAAAACTTCCAATTGCAATTGCACCTCAAGCTATTAGTGTTAGAAATGTAAAGTTTAGAGAAAGAACAGCTGAATCAATTTTTATCACTGGTTCTACTGATGAATATCTTGCCACTACGAATTTTACTTTTAAATCAGGAAGATTTTTTAATGAAATTGAAAGTGAAGGTGGACGAGATGTTGCTGTTCTCGGTTATGATGTTGCAGAAAATTTATTCCCAAATTTAGAACCAGTTGGAATGACAGTTAAAATTGGTGGTTACTCTTACCAAGTTATTGGTGTCTTGAATAAACAAGGAAGTACTTTACTGGGTTCATTTAATCCAGATAAACAAGTTTATGTCCCCATTAAATCACTATTTCGACATTTTGGATTGAACTGGCGAACTATCACAATCGTTGTCCGTGCACCAAACTCACAATTGCTCGAAGAAACTAAATTAGAAGCTGAACAAATTATGCGTCAGGTTAGAAGATTAAAAGCTTATGAGGAAGCTAATTTCTCCATAAATCAACAAGAAGGTCTAACACAAATTTATAAAAACACAGTTGGAGTGATTCAAATTGGTGGGTTATTAATAACTGGATTATCTCTTTTTGTTGGTGCAATTGGAATTATGAATATAATGTTCGTCTCAGTTAAAGAAAGAACTCGAGAAATTGGAATTCGAAAAGCCATTGGCGCAACTAAAAAAATTATAATGACTCAATTCTTGCTCGAGTCTTCAATCATTAGTTTAATTGGCGGATTAATCGGATTATTTTTTGCGATTATTTTGAGTTATGTGATTAATCAATTTATTCCAACTTCAGTACAGATTTCAGCAGTTGTTCTTGCAATATTTATTTCATTTTTAACTGGTATTGTTTCAGGAATTGCACCAGCATGGGCAGCTGCTAAATTAGATCCAGTTGAATCATTAAGATATGAGTGAAATATGGATTACAGTGAAATTTTAAGTCATTCCTTTGACTCTTTAAGAGCAAACAAACTCAGAGCATTCTTGACAATTTTGGGAATAACGGTTGGAATATTTTCAATAATCGCTATCATGACAATTGTTACAATAATGCAAAACAACATTGAAAGTGGATTAAGTCAACTTGGAACAAATACATTTCAAATTCAAAAACTTCCAGCATTTAGAAGTGGAGATCCGAAAGAGAGAGCAAAATACGCCAAAAGACGAAACATTACTTACGAAGAGTTTATGAGATTCAAAGATTTAATGAAAGATGCTAAGTATGTTGCTGCAGAAAGATGGAAGTTTGGTCTACAAGCAAAATTCTTGAATCGTGAAACTAATCCAAACATACCAGTCGCAGGAATTACTCCAGAAGCAATGTTTACAAATAACTGGACTGTTGAAAACGGAAGAGCAATAAATCAAATTGATGTAGATTATACTGCAGAAGTTGCCTTGATTGGTCAAGATATAGTTTCAAAACTTTTTCCGAATGTTGATCCAATCGGTCAGATTTTTTCAATTGGTGGAAAAAGATTTGAAGTAATTGGTGTTCTCGAAAAACAGGGAAGTGTCTTTGGTCAAAGCAGAGATAATTTTATTTTGATTCCTATTTCGACTTTCTCAAAATACTTTGGTGAAGTTGATCCGTTCAGTTGGGGTGGTAGTGTCAACATTACTGTAATGGCATATTCAAAAGAGCTTTACGACGAAACAATTGATAAAGCAGTTGGATATTTTAGAATTGTTAGAAAATTGAATCCAGGTGAAGAAGATGATTTTTATGTTTTCTCAAATGAATCTTTAATTGAACAAGTTAATGAAGTGACAAAAGGAGTTAAGATTGGTGTTTTTGCAGTTGCTGCAATTGCATTAATTGCTGCTGGTATTGGTATTATGAATATTATGTTAGTTTCGGTAACTGAAAGAACGAAAGAAATTGGTATAAGAAAATCCGTTGGTGCAACTAAAAAAGATATTCTTATTCAATTTCTTGTGGAAGCCATCATTCTTTGCATCATAGGAGGATTGATGGGAATTATTCTTGGAATTGGTGTTGGAAATATTGTTGCATCTTTCATTGGTGGTTCGTTTACAATTCCTGTTCTGTGGGTAACGATTGGAATCTTTTTGTGTATTTTGGTTGGAGTGATTTTTGGAACCTACCCTGCATACAAAGCCGCTAACTTAGACCCAATCGAAGCTTTAAGATATGAATAAAAGAACTTTTTCAATCCATTAACTAAAATTTCTTAAATATTTTGATTCGCATTCTCCTTTTTTGTGAGAACGAAATAAAATGTTGGTGTTAGATATTTATTAACAAAACCTACCTTATCATTTGCAATTTTTAATAATATATTTTGAAGTTTTAGATGCTTAATAATCTTTAAAAATGAAAGATGTAAGTCCGACCAAATTATTTGTTCAGGATTTTTCAATAAAACTTTCACTGCAAATTTTGTGTGAAGTATAAACTTAAAATCATTCTCTTGAAAAATTTTAATTAGCGTATCAAGTGATTTTAATTCAGCTATGTCTTTTCTTCCTTTTTCAATTTTCCGAAAAATTGGGATGAAAAATTTTTTTATTGTGTGTCTCGAAAGTAAAGATACAATTGGAAAACCCCAGTGTGGGTCAGAAATTATGTTAATTAAAGAATTTCGATTGGGAGTGCTTAAGTAAATTAATCCATCTTTGTTAAGATAATTAGAAATATATTTCAGGAAATCGGTTTGTCTATCAATGTGTTCAAAAAAATCTTGAAGGATGATCAAATCAAATTTTTCTTTGAAAGGAAGAGCAAAAGCATCTACACAAAATTTTTTTACTGAAGGATGATTTATTTGTTGTGCAAGTTTAAACTCATCAATTTCTACAGAAAAAATTTCATTTCCATTTCCAATTAAATTTTTTATTGTTCCACCAAATCCTGAACCTATATCTAATATTTTCAAATTACTTAACTCTTTGTATTGACTTAAAATTTCTTTCACAAACTTTCCACGCTCGAACGATATCTCAGCGCTTCTTTTCCATCTCTTGAAGTTAGGATGGGACGAATTCAAATAGTGAGGTTTATTTCCAACTGACATTAAACCTTGAACGAATTCCAATTATGATTAACAGAAAGTTATAAATAAAATCAACGAATGGAATTTTTAAAAATGAAAATTTTATTCGTAGCTGTTCAGTTAAAGTTTTAATCATTACAATTTTCAAAAACCAGTTCAAAAAAATAAATGTCAATAAAAATAAATCTAAATAAAAAATTGATGGGATTAATAGAAAGCTCAAAATTATATTGCTGCCGTAAATCACAGCGAGAGTAATTTTAATTCCCGAAAAGTAAAATTTACTTGCCGATACATGTCTTGATTTTCTTCTTAAAAATTCATTGAAAGTTTTTGGGCATTTAGTGAATACTAATGAGTTGTAGTCAAAAATCAATTTTGCTTTTGCACCATTACGAAGTGCAAGTTGGAAAAATAAATCATCATCACCACTCAAAGATTTTTCAATTAACTTAAATTCACCAAGACGAAAGAATAAACTTTTTCGATAAGCAAAATTTCTACCAAAAGACATGTAAGGATAGCCAATATTATCAAACGATGTAATTAAAATAGAAGTAAACAAATTTTCGTAACGACAAATTAGATTTGTGAAATTTTTTTGTTGAAGGAAAGGGGAATATCCATAAACAATATCAGTATTTGAGTCAAAATTTTTGAGAATAGTTTCCAGCCAATTTTTATTTGGAATACAATCAGCATCTGTAAAGACTAAGATGTCGAACTTAGAATTTTCAATCCCAGTACGAAGTGCATTCTTCTTACCTTGAGAATATTTGTTTGACAGGACTGAAAAATGTTTAAGGTCTTGAGTTAAGTTCTTAGCAATTTGATATGAATTATCAGTCGAATAATCATCTATAAGTATGACTTCAAAGTTATCACTTGTAATTGATTGAGATTTTAATGCTTCAATCAAATCAGGGAGATTTTCTTTTTCATTCCTGAATGCAACTATTACTGAAGCTTTTTCAAGTAGCTCTTGTGATTTTGCAATTGAAACATTTTTTCTTTTATAAAAAAACGATAAAAGTATTACAAAGTTAACCAGTGTAATGTATACAATTACGATTGAAAATATAGTTAACAATTATCTTTGCCTGATATTTCTTGCTCGTTCCTTCATTGAAATTATTTCATTGAAATAAAATCTTGGGTCTAAGTCATAGTAACCAATTTCTACGAGAAATTTATCTTTCGTCAAAAATCTACCTCGTTCGATAAATTTTTTGAGATAGTTTTGTAATTCAGGATTCTTGAACCAATTGTTACCAAACTTTTCTCGAATTTTAGTTTTCATCATTGATTCAATGAATAAAGCTTTGAGCAAATCAGCTTCAAGAAAATAATCGTTAAGTGAAGAGAAAAGTCTTAATCTATCACCAGAACTTAAATTATAACCTAAGATTGAGCTGTAAATTTGAACCAAACTATCTTCATTTGTTTGTATAGAGTCGCAGTATAAATATTCGACGATAAAATCAGCGCAAAGTTTTCGAGCCTTAAACAATTTTTTGAAAGCTCTTAACTTGATGAAATCAGAAGTCAAACGAGTTGAATGAAAAATGTTCGAGTTTAGATAATCAAATTCATCTAAGAAATTGCTAAAAAGATTTTTGAAAGTGAGTGGAATTACATCACCACCAAAGTAATTGAATTCAAAAATTTTTTCAGTAGAAAAGATAGAAGGAAAAAGTTTTGCTGATTCTGAAAATACGGACTCATAATTTTCACAACCACCGCTTTGACTGATGTATAGTAAATTTTCATCGGGAATTACAATTTCAAATCCAGCTGTTCCTAAATCTTTCATTCCTTTTTGATTTCTTTTATCTAATGGATAGAAAGTGATTTTAAGATTAGTTAAACTGTCAATTTTAATTCCGCAGTTGTAATAAGAATTAATAAAAATGTTTTTCACACTATCAGATTTAAAGTATTTAGCCAAATTGCTTTCACGACTTAAGAAAGGAACATCATAAGCGTAGAATTTTTCTTGAGAGATTTTTCTTATTCTCAAAAATTCGTACAACAATTGGAAATAATAATCATTAGTTGAAGAGACGAAGTCTTGAGCAGTTTGATAAAACTTATCTAAGTCCTCTTGTCTCACCATTGATGCAAATTGTTTATATGAACCAAATCTCAAGCTATCAACAATTATTTCTTTTCTAATTTTCTGCAACTTGATGTTGATTTTTTTCAGGTCTTCAAAAAATCTTTCATTTGAATTGTAGAGATATTTTCTTTTTCCATTGCTTGGTTCGTTTGCAAGAACTTTTTCGAGTTCATCATATTTGAAATTTTTTCCTTTCGATGGATAGGTGATGTAGTATTTTGTAAGTTCAATTCTATCGTGAAGTCCAGCAGTTTCTTTCTCAACAATTTTTTCGTAGATGAAAACTTTTAATCGTTCAAGTCTATCAATTCGTTCAGGTCTTTGTTCAAGCTTCAATAAATTATTAATCAAGTTGATGTCTTCTTGATTAAATAAAGGATTATATTTTTGATAAAGACTAACGATTAAAAATGGTTGGTTTTCAAGATAACTTTCGTGTTTGAGGCGATTGTAATCAATCACGAAGTTATTCACAAGCGTTCGAAGTGAATCGACTTTACTTCTGTAAAATTCAAGCTCATCTCTTTTTGCACCTGGACAACCAAGAAAGGTGATAATCAAAGGTAAAACTATTATTGGTACAACGAATTTGAAAATTTTATTCTTCATTTATAATCCACTCCTCATAATATTGCGGGTCAATTGGTGCGATAAATCTTGATTTTTTTGAATAAGTAACTCCATCAATCCTTGAGAACATTACAAGCGGATATGAAATAAATAAATTCCTTTTAGCTCTTGTACAAGCAACATAAAGCAATCTTCTTTCTTCTTCTAAATCTTCAAATGTTTCTGATGCTCTTGTATTTGGAAAGAAACCTTCTACTACACCAATAACAAAAACAGAATGCCATTCCAATCCTTTTGCTGAGTGAATTGTACTTAATGTTAAAAATTCATCTTCTGAACCAGGGCTTTCAATATCATATACACTTTGGGTTGGAGGTTCGAGAGCTAAATCATCAAGAAAAGAATTTAATGAATTGTATCTTTCACTTATGGCAAGAAATATTTCTAAATCTTTTAATCGTTTCTGAAAATCGTCATATTTCTCTCTAAGAATTTTTTCATAGAATGGTAGAATGATGTTAATTCTTTCTGCTGGACTTAGAGATTTACCGTTTGCTTCATCCAAAACTTTAAAGAGATTATAAACACTTTCGGGTAAGTTTTTTGTATTTAAGAAATTTTTAAAGTTGAAGACACCTTTCGTAACATCTTCTTCAATTTCATCTGTTAACATTCGAGCTTTTTTGGGTCCAACTCCAGATTGTAATTGAAGAACTCGAAACCAACTAATCTTATCAATTGGATTGTTTAATATTCTTAAGAAGCTAATCATATCTTTGATATGAGCAGTTTCAATAAATTTAATTCCACCAAATTTTCTGTAAGGAATTCCAGCTTTGTTCAGTTCAATTTCAAGGTCGTATGAGATATAACCAGAACGAAAAAGCACAGCCATATCTTGAAGAGGTATTCCTTCTTCTCGCAAATCAAGAATTTTATCAACAACGAATTTTGATTCTAATGTTGTATTTTCAGCAGCAATTATTTGAGGTAGTTCTCCAAATTCATTTTTAGTGTAAAGAACTTTGGGATATTTTTCCCTCATGAATTGGATAATTTGATTTGTGAAGTTTAGAATAGCTTGAGTGCTTCTGTAATTTTCTTCAATGGTAATGATTTTTGCATCAGGAAAATCTTTTGGGAAATCCATTATGTTTTTGAAATTGGCACCACGAAAAGAGTAAATACTTTGAGAATCATCACCAACAACCATTATGTTTCTCGCAGTTCCACCTAAGAGTTTTACAATTTGAGCTTGAAGTTTATTAGTATCTTGATATTCATCAACCATTATGTACTTATAATTTCTATGAATGTACTTTCGAAACTCTTCATCTTTTTCAAGAAGTTCTTTTAACTTTAATAACAAATCATCATAATCTAAAAGAGCATTTTTCTTCTTAAATTTATCGTACTCACTTTTAACGAGTTTAATATCATCAATAAAATCAAGAAACTGTGGATATTGAAGAGCAACAACTTCTTCGATTGAGCATTGTTTGTTTATTGATAAACTAATGATATCGTAAAGAGTTTGTTTCTTCGGAAATCTTTTTTTTTGTTTGTCAAAACCGAGATTAGTTCGAATTAAATTTATTACATCTTCTGCATCAGATTGATCAAGAATTGTAAAATTCGATGGATAACCAATTTTATGTGCAAACTTTCGGAGAATTAGATTTGCAAAAGAATGAAATGTTCCGCCAGAAACTTTTTCACATCTTGAATCAATTAACATTGCTGCTCTCCTTAACATTTCTTGAGCAGCTTTACGAGTAAAAGTGAGAAGTAAAATTGATTGGGGATTAACTCCCATTTCAACTAATCTTGCAACTCGATAGACAAGAGTTTGAGTTTTTCCAGTTCCAGCTCCAGCAATTACCAAAACAGGACCTTCGGTTGTAATAACAGCTTCGTATTGAGCAGGATTTAAGATGTTTTTATAATCAATCTTGAAATTAACATCTGTTCTTGGTTTCTCTGTAACCTTATCTTCTAAGGATACACGTTTTAGTATATATTTCTTTGCCATTTAATTCTTCTCATTCTCAATGCGAGGGGAGTATCAAAAATTTCTTTGAACACTATTGCTCGTTTGAAATCATCCAAATTGTTTAATTGAAAAGTAAATGAATCGTGAGTTTTTTCTGCTTCAACTTCTGGTTTGGTGTAATCATATTCATCCAGTTTGGTATAATCAAATTCGTCAATTTCAATATCTGGAATTGTTGCTTCGTAGTCGTAAGCTTCAATTTTAAAATCTTGATGAACTTTCTGTTCAAAATCTGTTGAAGCTAATTTTACTTTTTCTTCAAACTTAGATTCTTGAATTTGTGGTTCCGTTAGTTTTTCTTCTTTGATAGGTGTGAATTCTTCATCTTTCTCTTGAGTGTAAGTATCAACTTCATATTCAGGTTGTTGTGGAGTTTTGTAACCAAAGAGCTCTTCAATTTCTCTTAATATTTCTTGGGATGATTTTTCTTCTCTTCCTTCGAATTCGGTTTCTTCAGCTTCATGTTGAGGTTGAGGTTTTTTTGCAACAGGTGGCTTTCTCTTAAAAATCGGTGCAAGAAAAGCGTAAATGATAAAGAGTATGATTAGAAGGTCAAGTATACTATCCATTATCTTTTAATCTTCTTTATGAGTAATAGTTTTATTCTTTTTTCTTTTCCACACCTTTGGAAATTGATTCACGCATCTCTGTATCAGCTTGAATATTTCGCAAAGTGTAGTAGTCAAGAACACCGAGTTTGCCTTCTCTTAATGCTTGAGCTATGGCTTTTGGAATTTCTGCTTCTGCTTCAATAACTTTTGCTTTCATTCTCTGAACTTCAGCTTTCATCTCTTGTTCTGTAGCAACAGCTGCTGCTCTTCTTTCTTCTGCTTTTGCTCGAGCTATTTTTAAATCTGCTTCAGCTTGATCGGTTTGAAGTTTTGCACCAATGTTTTCTCCAACATCAACATCAGCAATATCAATTGAAAGAATTTCGAAAGCTGTGCCTGCGTCAAGACCTTTCTCTAAAACTGTTTTTGAAATTCTATCTGGATTCTCTAAAACTTCTTTATGTGAATTTGAAGAACCAATCGTTGTGACAATACCTTCACCAACACGAGCAATTATAGTTGTTTCACCAGCACCACCAACTAATCTATCAATGTTTGCACGAACTGTAACTTTTGCAATAGCTCTAACTTGGATACCATCTTTTGCAACAGCAGCAATTGCAGGAGTTTCAATTACCTTAGGATTGACACTCATTTTAACTGCTTCTAATACATCTCGACCTGCCAAATCAATTGCAGTTGCTCGTTCAAAAGTAAGTGGAATGTTTGCTTTATCAGCTGAGATTAATGCGTTAACAACTTTTTCCACATTTCCACCAGCTAAGTAGTGAGCTTCTAATTTTCCTGTTTCGACTTTTATTCCAGCTTTTGTTGCAGTTATCAAACTTTTGACGATTATGTGTGGAGGTACTTTTCTCAACCTCATTCCAACTAAGTCAGAAAAAATTTTAAGTTTAACTCCTGCAAAGTATGCAGTTATCCATAAACCAAGTGGAATGAAGTGAAGAAAGATGGCAATAAAAATTATTATTCCAACTATTATTAGTATTGCAAGTCCTGTTATAGCTTCCATTTTTTACCTCGTAGATTTTATTTTGATAATTGTTGATAGACCTCTTGAAAAATTTTATAAGCTTGATTCCCAAATAAATAGAAATAAACTTCTTTCACTTGCTTCGCATTAAAATTTAAAACTTCATTAATCATAATTTTTGCACATTCTTCGAGTGGAAATCCACCAACACCAGTTCCAAGTGCAGGGAAGGCAACAGATTTTAAGTTGAGTTTTTCACATAACTCTAAGACACTTCTTGTTGCATCTCTTATATATTTTTCGTTTGTTGTTAAATCTTGTCCCATTACTGCTGCATGAATTACATACTTTGCTTTCAGATTACCAGCAGTAGTTTCAATTGCTGAACCAATTGGGATTGGTCCTTTTGCAACTGCTTCATCTTCAATAATTTTTCCACCAACTCTTTTAATTGCTCCAGCTACACCACTTCCCATCCAAAGATGATTGTTCGCAGCGTTAACGATTGCTTCGGCATTGCTTGAAGTGATATCTCCTTCGATAATCTGAATTTTAATTTTTTCTTGCATCTCTTATTCATTCCTCTAACTAATGTAAATATACGAATAGTTGAATTTTTATTGATTAAGTGACTTTTAAGTTTTTTGATTTATTATCTTAAACCATGAATAATTTTTCGAATGATTGTTAAGTCTTGTTTTGTGTGAGCTTAATTAAAAATTAGAACTTGTGAGGTATTAGTATTCAATAAAAAAATTTTTAATGAGCATCTAACCAGTTATCACCAATTCCAATATCAACCTTCACTGGAACTTTGAGTGGAATTGCACTTTCCATTTCCTTCTTTACAATTTCTTTTACTTCATCAATTTCATCATTGTGAACTTCGAAAACTAACTCATCATGAACTTGAATAATCATTGCCGATTTCAATTTTCTGTTTCGGAATTGTTCAGCAATTTTATTCATTGCAATTTTAATCATATCAGCAGCAGTACCTTGAATGGGCATGTTGATTGCCTGTCTTTCTTCAGCTGATCGAACTGTTTGGTTTTGTGAGTTAATGTTTGGAAGATATCGTCGTCTCTTTTTCAAAGTCTCCACATAACCATTCTCACGAGCAAATTTTTTTGTTTCTTCCAAGTAATTCAAAACATTTTTGTATGTCTTGAAATATTTGTCTATCAATTCTTTTGCTTGAGTTTGTGGAATTCCAAGTCTTGTTTTCAATCCAAATGGTCCAATTCCATAAAGAATTCCGAAATTGACTTCTTTTGCTTTCCTGCGCATTTCAGGAGTAACTTTATCAAATGGTACTCCAAATACTTTTGATGCAGTTGATGCATGAATATCAAAATCTTTTTCAAATGCTTCGATTAAATTTGGATCTTCGCAGATGTGAGCAAGAATTCTTAATTCGATTTGTGAATAGTCGGCACTTAAAATTTTCCAATCTTGATTTGGAGCTGCAAAAGCTTTTCGAATTTCTTTACCAAGTTCAGACCTAATTGGAATGTTTTGCAAGTTTGGGTCACTACTTGAAAGTCTTCCTGTTGATGTTATTGTTTGATTGTAATTTGTGTGAATTCTTCCAGTTCGTTTGTTAATTAACTCGGGTAATGAATCGACATAAGTGTTTTTTAATTTAACAATTTGTCTGTAATTAATTAGATATTCAATGATTGGATGGGCAAATCTGATTTGTTCGAGTGATTGAATGTCGGTTGAATATCCAGTTTTTGTTTTTTTGGTTGGTTCGAGTTTGAGTTTGTTAAAAAGAATTTCTTGAAGTTGTTTGGTGGAGTTTACATTAAATTTCTCACCAGCAAGTTCATGGATTTTACTTTCAATGATGGAAATTTGTTTTTCAAGTTCCAGACTTAATTCTTGAAGTGCATCAGTGTTGATATAGACACCACGAGTTTCCATTTCCGAAAGAGTTTTAACAAGAGGAAATTCAATCTCTTCACATAATTGAAGCAATTGCTTAGCTTTAAGTTCTTCTTTCAGTATTTCATAAAGTTGTAAAGTGATATCAGCATCTTCACAAGAATAAATCTTTAAATCATTAAGAGGCACATTCCACATATTTTCTGAATTTTTCTTGTCGCCAATTAACGCTGAAATTTTATATGTATCATAATGAAGATATTTTTTTGCAAGGTCATCCAAACTTGTTACACCATCAGGATTTAATATGTAAGCTGCAACCATTGTATCGAAAAAAGGTGGTTGAACGGTAATGCCGTAGTTGTTCAAGACATTTATATCGTATTTAAGATTTTGTCCTATCTTTAATTTGTTCTTATCCTGAAGAATTTTCTTAAAGCTTTCAAAATACTTTTTGTCGCTTTCAGATAGATTAAAGTTTTTGTGATAATTAAAACGATAAAAGTAAGCTTTCTTTTTCTCGAGAGCGAAAGATATTCCAACAATATTTGCATCAATTGAATTTAAATTATCAGTTTCAGTATCAAAGACAATTGCTTTGGAATTTTCAACTTCTTTTAAGAATGAATTAAATTCATTTCCATCGTTAAGTAAGATGTAATTGGTTCCTTGGATTTCTTCAATTTTTATTTGTGGAGTTTCTTCTGAAAAATCGAAAAGAGTTGGTGTCTTTGATTTAATTTTTGTGTCGAAAATATTTTCAAGTCGTTTATTGAATGTTTTAATTTCAAGTTCATTCAATAAAGTTTCGAGCTTGGGAATATCGGGAGAATGAATTTGAAGAGCTTGCGGATTAATTTCTAAAGGAACATTTCTTTTAATTGTTACAAGTTCTCGAGATAAATAAGCAAGCTCTCTACCTTCGATTAGTTTTTGTTTTAGTGCTTCTTTGGAAATTTTATCAAGATTATTATAAATATTATCAAGAGAGCCGAATTGTTTAATAAGTTCAAGAGCAGTTTTTTCACCAATACCTTTCACGCCAGGAATGTTGTCGGTCGAGTCACCAGTTAAAGCAAGGAAGTCAATGAACTGTGATGGTTTTAATCCATACTCGTCTTCAACTTTTTTGAGGTCATAAACTTCAGCATCTTCAACGGATTTTTTCTGAGGTTTGTAAACAAAAATTCCTTCTTCAACGAGTTGGAAAAAATCTTTATCAGGTGTAACAAGAAATGTTTGAATGTTTTTATTTTTCATTTGAGTAGCGAGTGTGCCAATGATATCATCTGCCTCGTAACCGGGAGCAGTGATAATTTTAATATCCATTGCTTGTAAAATTTTTTTGATATAATCGAGTTGATAAATCATGTCATCAGGTATTAATTGACGATTAGCTTTGTATTCTGGAAACTTATCGTGTCGAAATGTTTTTTCTTTCGTATCGAATGCAACTGCGATATAATCAGGTTTTTCATTTTCGAGTATTTTCAAGAGTGAAGAAAGAAATCCATATACTGCACTTGTATTCTGATTCTTTGAATTTCTGAGAGGTCTCGAAATAAATGCAAAATAGGCTTTGTAAGCCATTGACATTCCATCAATTAGAAAAGCTTTTTTCATGTTCATTAACTCATTTCTTTTTTACAAAATACTTCCAGTAAAAGTAAAATGGAATTCCAAGAGAAATTAGAATCAATCCCATCATTGCATTACTTGTATCTGAGTACAAAGTATTTCCAACGAAAAGAATTGCAAATAAAACGAACAATGCAGGTAAGATAGGATAACCAATTACTTTGTAAGGTCTATGCACATCGGGCATTTTGTAGCGCAACACAAAAACTCCGAATGCTCCCATTCCATAAAAAAGCCAGGATGCAAAAATCACATAATCAGAAATTGTATCAAATGTACCTGTGAGCGTAAGTAAACTCGACCATATTCCCTGAACAATCAATGATGTACCTGGTGTGGAAAATTTTGGATGAGACTTTCCGAGTGGTTTGAAAAACAATCCATCTCTTGCCATTGCAAAATGTACTCGAGCAGTTGCAAGAATACTTCCATTAACTGCACCAAATGTTGAGATGATAATTGCAATTGAAATAATTGAACCACCAATCGGACCAAAAAGAGTTTCTGCCATGGTTGCACCAACAAGTGGTGATTTTGCTATTACATCAATTGGAAGAATGTACATGTAAGCAATGTTAATGATTAGGTAAACACTCATTACAATCAAAGTTCCGAATGCTAAAGCTTTGGGGACATTTCGTTTTGGATTTTTGACTTCACCTGCAACAAAAGTTACATTATTCCAACCATCATAAGCCCAAAAAGCACCTGCAAGTGCTAATCCAAACATAGTTAACATGTTGTATTCGTTGTGAATTGGAAAAGCATCTTTTGTTAAGTTTTCAACACTACCATGACCAAAGATAAAAGCTGATGCTGCTAAAATTAAAATCGAAGCAATTTTAATAAATGTAATAAATGTTTGAACTCCACCACCAAAAATTACTCCAATATAATTCACGCCAGTAATAAAAAGTAAACATAAAATAGCAACAGCTTTAGTTCCAAAATCTTGAAGTGGATAAATGTTACCAACCAATGGAACATAAATAGAAAACTTTTGAACTTCTTCTGAAAATTGAGGATACTTAATGAAATAACCGAGATACTCTGAGAAAACCACCGCAATTGAAGCTTGACTTCCAGTTTGAATTACAGCCAAAATAGACCATCCGTAAATGAATGCGATAAAGTCACCATACATAGCTTTGAAGTATTTATACTGTCCTCCAGTTGCATCAATCATTCCAGCTATTTCAGCATTGGTAAGTGCGCCAATCAATGTGAATATTCCAGCAACAATCCAAGCTAACAAAACAAGTTCTGGTGACATTAATTGTTCAGCCATACTTGATGGTTTTCGAAAAACACCTGAACCAATCATTGAACCTGCAACAATCATTGTTGCTGCAGTAACAGAAAGTCCTCTCACTAAACCATCAGAAGTTTTTTCGACTGTTTGCTTCATTTTTTCCTCGATTAGTTTTTTGAAATTATTAAAATCAAAAAGTAATTCAAATAACTTTTGAGTAATTAAAAATTTTTTGAAAGAAAATTATGTTCGATTCATTTTTTTGAAAAGTTTTTTAGTCATTAAGAATTCGAAAAATTCATTCTTCGTATATTTGCAACGATGAGACCAACTTATGCTGAAATAAATCTTTCAAATCTTATTTTCAATTATCATGGGATTGTAAAAAAAGTTGGGCGTAATGTTCAGGTAATGCCAGTTGTTAAAGCAGATGCTTATGGTCATGGAATGATTAAATGTGTCGAAGCTTTGCTTAGTTCAAATCCTAAGCCAAAATATTTTGGTGTTGCATTAGTTGAAGAAGCAATCGAGTTGAAAAGAAAATTCCCTGATTCAAATGTACTTGTCTTTGGTAAAATTTATCCTGATGATTTTAATACGATAATTAAGTATAACTTAACACCAACTATCTATGACTTCTTCACTTTGAAATCTCTTTCCCTATTCGCAAAAAAGAATGGGACAAAAATTAAATTCCATCTTAAGATCGATACAGGCATGGGAAGAGTTGGTATTCAGATGAATGAAGTAGAGGATTATGCTTTTTATATCAAGAACGAAAAATCATTACTTCTCGAGGGAATTTATACTCACTTTGCTACTTCTGATTCAGCAGATAAAAGTTTTGCGAGAGTACAACTTGAAAGATTTCAAAGTGCAATTGAAGTCTTCAAAAGATATTTCAAAAACATTCGTTACATTCATGCTGCAAACAGTGGTGCTATATTAGATTTGCCTGACTCATACTTTAATATGGTACGACCAGGTATCTCCCTTTATGGTTATTATCCGTCGAGGGAAACTTCAGAAAGCATTGAACTTAAACCAGTGATGTCAATCAAAACAAAAATTGCTCATCTAAAATGGGTTGATGAAGGTACAAGCATAAGTTATGGTCGAACTTATTTTACTAAGAAGAAAACTCAAATTGCTACATTGCCTATTGGTTATGCTGATGGTTATAATCGTTTGCTTTCGAACAAAGGAAAAGTTATTTATCAAAATAAATTGTATGATGTAGTCGGAAGAGTTACGATGGATCAGATAATGGTTGATTTCGATGAAGATGAAATTAATGTCAATAACGAAGTGATTGTGCTTGGTTCTGCAGAAAATGTTAAATTTGATGCAGATGATATTTCTCAAATAATTAATACAATACCTTACGAAGTTTGTACATCAATATCAAAAAGAGTAAAAAGAAAGTTTGTCTACTAAATTGGATTTCGTAAAATTTTACATCGTACAGCTTGTAAAGAACGCAGCATCTCGTATTAGATTAATAGATAAAGAAAAGGAAAAACTACTTTCAAAATTAGTAGCTCGAATAGAGAATAGTCAGGAGCTCTTTCCCGATTTGAAGATGATGGAAAGAGTTGTAGAACTTGAAGAAACCGCAACCAAACTCATTTCCATCTATAGGAGATTAAATAAGTCTCACATTGATTTAGAAAAGATTAGTTACCAATTCACAAGCGATAGAGATGCAATTCAATCAACATTAAGAAGATTTCTTCAAGGAAATTTTCGTAATGGAATCGTACATAAAAAACGACCTAAGATTGTATTCGATGATACCACACTTACAATATATGAACTTAAAGAACCTGAACCTGAGCCAGAAGATCAAACAATTCCTAGTCCCGACAAACCACGAGTAGATTTATTTGAATTCTTAAAAACAAAGGATGAAGAAATTATTTCCGTAAAAGAAAAAGAAGTTCTCGATGAAACTGAAACAGAAGAAAAAGATAACATTACCGTTCGAACTCCCGTTGATGAACAAATTGAAGAGAATGAAGAAATCAATCAAATTGAAATTGATGACAAATTAGCTACACAAAAATTGCCAAAATCTGACAAATCAGAAGAAAAAGAAAAATTTGAAGAAGAGTTGATGTTGCCGTTGGAATTTGATTGGGATTTGAAGAATGATAAATCTTCAGAAGATCAAGTTTCATCTGATGAGGTATCTAAAAATCTTTCAAGTGAGAATTTAAGTGAGGTTGATAATTTAAGTTTCAATCAAAATAAAGAAGAAACCAAATCAATCGTAGAAGAAAGTAAAGAAGTAGAAGAAGAATTTGTCCAGAATAAAAATGTAGTTCAAGAAGAAAATAAAGAAACTGTTGAGAGTTCTTCGTCTGAAGATTTTGAGAATTTAGAGATTCCATCTGAAACAGATTTAACAAAAATTTCTGAAGTGGTATTTCAGAGTGTAAAAGCTAGTAACGATAATCTCTATCTTGATTTTGAAAAAATGGTTTTAGACAACATTTTGGAAGTTGATGACTACTTGCACAAAGTTCAAAAAGAAACAATTGATGATGAGACACAACTTAGAATTATCCAAAGAGCATATCGAAGTTATGAGCTTGCAAAAGAATTGCAATTTGAATTGGTTTCGGAATTGATAAAAGTCTATTGGCTTGCTCTTGTTGCAATAAGAGATAACCGTTTACAACCAACTAAATTAAACGCTGAATTAATTCGAAGCACTTTGATTATTTTAGTAACATTAATAAAGCAGCATGAAATTGATTTAGAAAAATTCATGCAAAAACATAATCAACTAAAAGAATTACTCAAATCATTAGAATATGAGGTTTGAAATGAAAACTTATGCAATCATAATGGCAGGTGGAGTAGGTTCTCGTTTCTGGCCAAGAAGTCGAGAAAAAATGCCAAAGCAATTGTTGAAAATTTTTGGTGAGAATACAATGATTCAAGATACAGTGAAAAGAATTAGTAAAATCATAAATGATGAAGATATTTTTATAGTTACGAATAAAATTCAAAAAGATGAGATAAAAAAACAATTGCCACAAATTCCATCAGAAAATATTATCGTTGAACCTTTTGGTAGAAATACTGCTGCATGTATTGGACTTGCTTCTATAATCATTCACAATTTTCATCCTGATGCAGTTACAGTAGTACTTCCTGCTGATCATATCATCAGAGATGTTGATGCTTTTGTTGATATAATTCGAAAAGCTATTGATTTTGCGTATAAGACAAAAGGATTGGTAACAATTGGAATTCAACCAACTCGGCCCGAAACTGGTTATGGTTACATTCAACGAGAAGAGAAAGAAGTAGAAGAAAATATATTTAAAGTGAAAACATTTGCCGAGAAACCAAATTATCAAACTGCAGAAAAGTTTATCGAAAGTGGAGATTTCTTGTGGAATTCTGGAATGTTTATCTGGCGTGCCGATGTTATACTCGATGAAATTAAAAAGCACATGCCCGACTTGTATGAAGGATTAGAAAAATTGCAAAAACATTTAATGAAAGATGACTTTCAAAAACAAGTTGAATTGGTTTACGGAATGTTGAGGAGTATTTCGATCGATTATGGTGTGATGGAAAAATCTGATAATGTTTATGTTATACGAAGCACCTTTGGTTGGAGTGATGTGGGAAGTTGGGAAGAGGTTTATCAATTAAGTCATAAAGATGATAATGGTAATAGTTTACATGGAAATTGTTTTGTTGATGGAGTAAAAAATTCTTACATCTATTCGGAAAATAATTTTACTGCAGTTTTAGGTCTTGAAAATGTAATTGTTATTAACACAGACGATGCTCTGCTGGTTGCTAATCGTACTCATTCACAAGATGTAAGAAAAGTGGTTGATTATCTTAAAATGAAAAAACATAACGAGTACTTATGAAAAAATTGATAACTGAAACAGATGTCTTGAAATTAATTCGGCAGGGCATCAAAGAAATATATATTGATGAGAACTCGCTAATCACTCCAGCAGCCAAAGATGTAATCATTCGTGAAAAAATTGAATTGAAAAAATTTAATCCAATTAGTGAGAGCATTGGTAAAGAAAGCGAACAAATTTCAGTAATAGCAATTGGTTCTGACCACACTGGTTATAAATCAAAACAAATATTGATT
>JAOAHM010000013.1 GCA_026415235.1 Ignavibacteria bacterium
TAAAAGTTTTTTCAATGAAGTTATTTTGGTGTTGATATTTAGAAAACGAAGTTCAAAAGATTAAGATGAAAATTATTTGAGAAGGTTACAATTATTAATGAGTTCAATGAGAACCGAAGAAAATTAGAATTGTAGGGGCGGGGTTTGCCCCATGGAATGTTTTTATTGAGCAAAATTTATCACCGCAGAGTTCGCAGAGATTAACTCAGAGAACCGCAGAGAATAAAAATGTAGGGGCGGGGCTTGCCCCGACCGCAAAAATGTTCAAGAAATTATTTGTATAGGTTTGGTAAACATGTCCCGTCATTTCTGCGGAAGCAGAAATCCATCTTAAATTATTTCAGGTCGCACCTACGGAGCTTTTTGATTTTTATTACCTCATAAAAGATAATTTCAACAAATTGTCTTTACGGTGCCGGTAGGCAAATATATCCGAAATTATTTTGAATACAAGATTACAAAGGTATGACAAGAAAAAATGTAAAGAGCAAAAGTTTTCTCTTCTAATCAAATCAATTTAATTTTTATTCCTTAACACTTCCGAGTGTTAATCCAGAAACCAGATATATACTTAAAATGATAAACAAAATCACAACTGGAATACTAACAATCAACGATGCTGCTGCGTAAAGTCCCCATTCAGTGGTGAGATTAGATTGAAATGATTTTAGTCCAATAGGTAAAGTATAAAGACTTTTATCCTGAAGAATTTGAGCTGCAACAATATACTCTGACCAAGCAGACATAAACGAAAATAAAGCCGTAATTACAAGCGCTGGTGATGCAAGTGGTAAAATTATCTTATAAAATGCTTGCCATCGAGTACATCCATCAATTCGTGCTGCTTCTTCGAGACTGAACGGAATTGTATCGTAGTATCCTTTCATTTGCCAAACACAAAATGGAAGTGCAGTTGATGAATAAACTATCACAATTCCGAGATAACTATTCAATAGTCCAAGTTTCATTAACATTATATACATTGGAAGTAAAAGCATTGTGGCAGGAAACATTTGAGTTGTCATTATACCGAGCATGGCAGATTTTTTTCCAATAAACTTAAATCTTGAAAGTGCGTAACCAGCAGTTGACGCAAGAGCTACTCCAGTTATTGTCACAACAAATGAAATAAATGTTGAATTGAAAATCCATCTTAAAAAATCTGTTTCTGTAAAAAGCTTAATGTATGAATCTAATGTTGCATCTTTTGGGATTATTTCAAGTGAAGTAGAAAGAAGTTTATCACCTGGTCGCAGTGAAACGCTGAAAACATTTATTATTGGATACAAAGTCCCAACAGTGAAGAAAATCAGAAAAACAAAAATCAACCAATTGACTGCTTTACTTTCTTTCATTTTAATAAACCGATTCTGTTGCTCTTGTTCGTTTTAAGAAAGTTAAACTCATCACAAGTAAGATTAAGAAAATTATCATACTAAATGCAGCAGCATAACCATAGCGATATAAATTAAATGCAGCTTTATAAACATAAGAAACTAATATATGTGTTTGGTCAGAAGGTTCACCTGCATTACTTACAAGCCAAATAACATTCAAGTTGTTAAATGTCCAAATTATTCCAAGTGTTATTGCTGGTATCATCACTGGTTTAATTAATGGAATTGTAATTTTTCTTAACTTTTGAAACCAATTAGCACCTTCAATATCAGCAGCTTCATACAATTCATTTGGAATACTTTGAAGCGCACCAAGAGCAATAACCATCATAAATGGAAAACCGAGCCAAACATTTGTGATGATAACAGCTATGAATGCTTCAAGTGGACTTTTCAACCATTCAACTGGTGGAAGTGAGAGATATTTTGTTAAGATTAAATTTATTGCACCGTATTCATAGTTAAACATTCCACGCCAAGTCAAAGCAACAATATATTGAGGTATTGCCCAAGGAAGTATGAGCAAAGTTCTGAAAATTGATTTACCAGGAATTTTTCGATTTAATAATAGAGCAAGAGTTACTCCAATTGTTACATGAAAGAAGACATTCACAACCGTCCAAATAATTGTCTTCAAAAAAACTGTGTAAAAGATTGGTTCAGAGAAAACTTTGATGTATTGATTAAAACCAATAATTGTCCAATCGTTAATATGCCGTAAGTTCATGTTCGAAAATGATAGAACAATGTTGTATGCGAAGGGATAAATAATCACCATAATCATAACGATAAATGCAGGTAAAACTAAATAATAAGCAAAACTGTTTTTTGCTAAATCGTGAATGAAAGCTTTTAAGGTTTTGCGTGAAAGAATTAAGATTAAAATAATTCCAATTGAGAAAGCAATAATGAAAACCAACTCAGCTGATTTAGATGAAACATCTTCGTTCATTTCCTGAATTTTTTTCACTGCTTCATCTTGCATTTTTTGAGCAGCAACTTCTGGCGACATTGCCCCACCAAGAACTGCTTGATAGTAAGGTCGCATTGCATCCCACACAGCTCTCATTTCCGAAATAATTGGCATCGGTTTACCAAGTTCAATTTGCCTTTGAGAATTCACTAAAATTTCATTTTCCTTGATGAAAGGTTCATCATAAACTTTTTTGTGAGTTGGAAAAGTGTTTAACTCTTTTGCTGTTTCGATTTGTTGTTCTGGTGAAAGTAAAAATTCAAGGAGAAGTTTTACTGCTGATAATTTTTCAGCTTTAATATTTGCATTGATTGAATAACCTTTAGCTGAAATCATTGGTGCAGCGTAAAGCCCTGTTTCTTCAATTAATGGAAGAGGTGCAATTCCATAATCAATTCCAGCTTTACCATAACTTGCCCAACTCCAATCACCATTGATTATCATTCCAGCTCTACCTTCTTTGAAAAGAACATCAGCAACATCGTAATCAGCTTCACCGGGAATGATTTTATATTTATCTCGTAAGTCAGCAATAAATCTTAATCCTTTCACCATTGCTTCGGAATTCAATGTAGGATTATTCTTTTCATCAAAAACCCAACCACCAAATCCTGTCAAAAAAGGAATGAAGAAAAACGGTTCAGTATAATTCCAAACAAGTCCATATTGATCAGCTTTGCCATCACCGTTCAAATCTTTTGTTAGTTGTTTTCCAATTTCAATTAATTCTTTATCAGTTTTTGGTGGCGATTTAATTAATTTTTTGTTATAAACTAAAGCAAGATGATTTCCCAATTTATCAGCAATCATCCACAAATGATTGTTGCTCCATATCAAAGCTTTCTCATTGAACTGTGATAAAAATTCTTTCGAGAAGATTGTATCAAGTGGTAAAATGATATTCATCACTTCGAAAGGACCGACTTGATCTTGTGGACCATAAACTAAATCAGGTCCTTGTCCACCAATTGCTGCAATGATAAATCCACTACGAAGCTCTTCTGTCTCTTTATAAATTTGAGTGACTTTAATTTGAGGATGTATTTTCATGAACCGTTCGAGTTGACGCTGAAGTATTTCTCGTTCATCAACTCGCATTTGATGCCAAATTACAATTTCTGTCTTATCTGATTTTTCTGCACAACCTATTGATAAAAAAATGAATGAGAGTAATAAGAAAATGTAACTTTTAACGAACGAAAATTTTTGATTGAAAATTTTTATGAAGGATTCTGAATTTTTAATTATGTATTTGAAATATGAACTGTGAATTAAATTTTGCTTCATTTTAATTTTCCAACTTTAAGATTAATGCTTCTCTTGGTTGAAGCACTAAATTTTTCAAATCAATTTCTCTTTCCGAATTTTTTCCTTGCAGAAAATCACTTAATGCAAAAATAACTTTTCCTTTATTATTTTTTGATACTGAATTAACAAAAAGATTACGAACTTGATCATCTGAATTGTTAATCATAATTAGAGTAATTTCATTATTCTTTTTTCTAAGATATGCCTTCACTTTTTGATTGTTAGTGCTGATAAATTTCAAACTCTTCACTTTACTATCAAATTTTTCTGATAACGATTTATAATTTTTTCTCAACTCAATTAATTTGCGGTGAAGATTATAAATCAAATTGTTTTCAAATATATCCCACATCATTTTTTGTCTAACATTTTCAGGTGGAGTTCTACCAATCAAACCAATTTCATCACCGTAATAAATCATTGGAGTTCCTGGCAATGTGAAAAGCATAACAAGTGCTTGAAAGTATTTTAATGTATCGTTGTTGAAAAGCGACAACGCTCGATGATTATCATGGTTGCTTAAAAATCTCATCATTTGAAAATTATTTGGATAAATTTCAGTTTGATGAAGCATAGTTCTTTCAATTCCATTCAAATCACTTCCATCAAAATATCTTTGCATTGCATAATACAAAGGATAATCGAAAAGCATATCAAATTCATCTTCGAAAAATGGAATTAGATAATTTGCTCCATCCCAAACTTCACCTAAGATTAAAAAATCTGGTCTAATTTTTTTGATTTCTTTTCTAAGTCTATTCCAAAATGAGTGTGGAATTTCTTTTGCAGCATCACAACGAATACCATCAATTCCATCTTCAAAATTTCCATCGTTGTTTGGATCCATCCAGAATTTGATAAATCGAATAAAGTAATCTTGAACATCAACATTTTCAAAATTGAACTTTGGCATGTCAATCTCTATTCCAAAGTGCTTCCAAGTAGAATTCGAACTATCAGTAAATTGAAACCAATTGGAATATTTCGAAGCTGGATTGTTCTTTGCATCTCTGAAATAAATAAAAGCAGTATCGCAATGATTAATTACGATATCTTTTATAACTCGAATATTTCTTAGCTTGCATTCTTTGAGAAAGTTAAGATAATCTTCAAATGTTCCGTAATCTTTTTCGATTGAATAGTAATCAATCACATTGTATCCATGTTCTTTTGAACTTTCGTTAAATGGCATCAGCCATAATGCATTAACACCAAGTTGCTTGAGATAATCAAGTTTTGATTTTAAACCGATAAAATCACCAACTCCATCACCATTACCATCAAAAAATTTTCTAATGAAAATTTCATAAACGATTGCTCGTTCATAGAATTCTGGTGTTTTAATTTTTGCTTTGTAACGGTCTAAGAAAAACTTTGTTAAAAATCCTTCGTTTCGATTTCCTTTATCATCAGAAAATTTCAAAAGAATTTTGTGCTCACCTTCACTTAAATTTTTTGGAAGTTTTATTCTTAAAAGATTTTTCCTTTCATCGAATGTGAACTTGATTTTTTTATCGTTAAGAAAACATTCAATTGATGATTTAACAATTTTCCCTTGTGGACTAAAAAGTTCACAAGAAAATTCTTGAAGTTTAGTAATTCTTTTACCAAATGGTGGATTAACATTTATTGCATAAGGTTTATTATATCCAATTGGGATTATGATTCCATTTTGCCATTCATCTTCTGTTACATTTGGAGCGTTTGGGTCGGTTATCCAAATTGTGTCGTTAATCACAAACTTGTAGTGATATTCAATGCCTTCCTTCAATGGAATTTCTACAAACCAAATTTGATTTGAGCTATCGTAAGTCATGAAATTTTCATTTCTTCGCCATTGATTAAATGAACCTGCAACTGAAATTGAGTTAATTTTTATTTCCGATAATTTTTTCAATTCAGGTTTGTTAGAACTTTTTATCTGTTGAAGTGAAAAAGAAAACTTTGTTCCTTTTTCGGTGGGATGTGGTGAAAGAATTAATTGATTTTGTGAGAATAGAATTCTTGAAATCAGAATAAAAAGTAGAATGGACTTTTTCATTCGTCATTATAACTTTTTTCAAATATAGCAAAACTAATTTCGAAGTGAGGACGGTTAGACATTCGAATCTTCTTGTTGAAAGAAATTGATAGATAATAAATTTATGATAGTATGATGGGATGGAATAAATATTTTAATATGCTGGTTTTCAATTTAGGCTAAACAATTTTTCTGACTTCTCGCTCGAAATGCTTTTGAATTTCCTCTAAAGTTACTACAACTTTTGGTGAGAGATGATTTATATCTTCATCTTCAATATCTCTAACGAATGTAAGTTGCATTGCAAAAATCTTCTTAGTCATTCCTGGTAAATATGTTAAAGACAAATCAAGCATTTTATCAATGTCATATATTTCTTTATTCAAAATATAAAGGTCATAATAATCTCTAAATTTAGCTCGCATAGATAATGCATTTATTTTCATCACACACAACAAATCGAGATCCGCAACATAAATATTATTAATCATTTTTTGTCTCTTTAACTTTAGTAACTCCCAGTTATAAGCAAATAACGATATCTTTACATCATTCAAAACAAAGTCAGCATAAGTGTTACTTAAATTTGTAATTTCTAATCTATATGAACTTTTACATTCCATAATAAAATTAGAAATGTCATTAGGAAGGGTTGATTCCCAGCTAAAAAAGTCGAGGTCTTCGGATAAACGGTGTTTCAAATAAAAAGCAATTCCGCTTCCGCCAACCATTGTAAAATTTTTGAAAAAATCTTTTTCAGATAATTCAAATAAAACTTGTTTTGTATTACTCGTTAAGAATTCTTCTAATTCGTGCATTTTTTTCCGATTGAATTTTAATAAACTCTTCTATCTCCTTATCATTTTCCGAAATTTTAAAAATAAATTTTGCTAAAAAGAAATTGAGCTTGTAAATTCTTGCATCAGGAATTAAAGTCCTTTCCCAAATTTCTCGACACTTTTCCAAACCATATTCTTTAATTAACTCTTTAATATCATCAATATCACCATATCGCAATACATGCTCAATAATAATGTTTGGATTATTTGGAATTTCACTATAACTGGGAAAATATTTTTTTGGAAGTTTCATAACTAAATATGAATGAGAAATTTTTTATGCAAAATATAAAAAGCTTAATTAGATACAAACAATTTTCTCTAATCTTACTTCTTTTAATGTTAATAAATCTTTTTTGTAAATGTTCTCACAATTCAATCTTTCAAATTATTGAATTTACTTTTCAATCTTTTTAAGTTTGTTCCGCAATGAATCAAATTTCCGAAGAGAAGACTTTAGTAACGAATAAGAGAGCAGAGCACGACTATTTTATTCTTCAAAGATTAGAAGCTGGAATTGCTCTCAAAGGCACAGAAGTGAAATCACTTAGGCAAGGTAAAGCAAATTTTTTAGATGCTTATGTAGATTTCATTAATGGTGAAGCATATCTTGTCAACATGCATATTAGCGAATACACTCAGGGTAATCGTTTCAATCATGAAGAAAAACGAAAACGAAAACTTTTACTCAATAAAAGAGAAATCTTAAAACTTCAACAAAAAGTTAAAGAGAAGGGATACACAGTAATTCCACTCCGGGCTTATGTAAAAAATGGAAAAATTAAAATTGAAATTGCTTTAGCCCGAGGTAAGAAAATGTATGATAAGCGTGAAACAATTGCAGAGAAAGATTTAAAACGAGAATTAGAAAGGAAGTATAAGATAAGTTGAAAAGAACATTTCCACCTCTCAACGAACAACTCGATTTAATTCAGCGTGGCGTTGAAGAAATAATTCCAATCGAAGAACTTGAACAAAAAATTAAACGCTCAATTGAAACCGGAATTCCGCTTAATGTAAAACTTGGAGCGGATCCGAGTCGCCCCGATTTGCATTTGGGTCACACTGTTGTTCTCAAAAAATTAAGACACTTCCAAGATTTAGGTCATCAAGCAATTTTGATTATTGGTGATTTCACTGGAATGATTGGTGACCCAACAGGCAGAAGCAAAACTCGCCCTCCACTTAGTCTTGAAGAAACTCGTGAATTTGGTAAAACATACTTTGAACAAGCTTCAAAAGTTATTGATGGTGCAAAAGCTAAAATTGTTTATAATTCAGAATGGCTCGCAAAGATGACTTTTGAAGATGTGATTAAACTTGCTTCAAAGTATACTGTTGCTCGAATGTTAGAACGAGATGATTTTGAGAAGAGATATAAGAATGGTGAACCAATAAGTATTCACGAGTTCTTGTATCCACTTGCACAAGCGATGGACTCAGTTGCAATAAAAGCCGATGTAGAGCTTGGTGGAACAGATCAAAAATTCAATCTCTTGGTAGGAAGAGACATTCAACGAGAATATGGTCAAGAACCTCAAGTAATACTCACAATGCCAATTCTTCCAGGAACCGATGGCGTAGAAAAGATGAGTAAATCACTTGATAACTACATTGGAATTTCTGAACCACCAAACGAAATCTACGGCAAAACGATGTCCATTCCTGATAATTTAATTTACACTTATTTCGAATTGGTTACTGATGTCAGCAAAGATGAACTTGAAGTAATCAAAAAACAACTTCAAGATACATCTGTAAATCCAAGAGATTTGAAAAGAAAACTTGCTCGAACTATTGTCGAACAATACTACTCGAAAGAAGCTGCACTCGAAGCAGAAGAAAACTTCGACAAAATTTTTGTCCGAAAAGAAATTCCTGACGAAGTAACCGAAGTCATTGTTGATGCAGAAACTGCATCGAACATTATCACACTTCTAAGAAAGATTGGTGCTGCACCTTCAAATAGCGAAGCCAGACGACTCGTTGATCAAGGTGGAGTATCAATAAACGGTGAAAAAATCACTAATCCCAATTCTAAAATTCAAATCAACAACGAATCAATCCTTAAAGTCGGTAAACGAAAATTTTATAAATTAATAATCAAATAGAGGAGGAAATTAAAATTGTTTGTTCCAACAAAAGTATTTTTCACAAAAGGTGTAGGCAGACATAGAGAATATCTTCAATCCTTCGAGCTTGCACTCAGAAGTGCGGGAATTGAAAAATGTAATTTGGTTTCTGTTTCAAGTATCTATCCACCTGGTTGCAAAAGAATTCCTGCTCAAGAAGGATTGAAATTACTTCAACCTGGACAGATTACTTTTTGTGTAATGGCAAGAAATGCAACAAACGAACCAAATAGATTAATTGCTGCTTCAATTGGTGTTGCTATTCCAGCCGATGAAACTCAATATGGTTACCTCTCAGAACATCATCCCTATGGTGAAACTGATAGCAAAGCTGGTGAATATGCAGAAGATTTAGCAGCAACTATGTTAGCAACAACCTTAGGTATTGATTTCGATCCAGAAACAGCTTGGAGTGAAAGAGAAAATATTTATAAAATGTCTGGAAAGATTATTCGCACATTCAACATTACTCAATCTGCTGAAGGTGATAAGAACGGACTCTGGACAACAGTAATTGCTGCTGCTATTTTCCTTCCTTAAAAAATTTTTTCAATAGCTGGAATACTAAACCGAAAAGTATTCCAGCTATCATTGGTTCAATTTCAATCCGCATTAATTCAAAATGCTTTATAAAAAAAACAATTAATGTCACAAAGGTTATAGATATTATTTGAAAGAAAGTTATTCGTTCAGGTAATCTGAATTTTTCATAGTAAGAAGCAACAACAGGAAATAATAAACCTGGAATAAATATAGAACCGATTGTATACCATAAATCAATTATTGATGGAATTAGAACAGCAAGTAAGACTGAAAGTATTACTGTAATTAATAAACCAATTCGAACTAAAAAAACATCTTCGTCATTCTTTTTCAGAATTTTTTTTAATACATCGTTTCCAACTGTTTGCGCACTTAGAAATGTATAGCTATTGAAAGTTGAAATTATCGTTGCAAGTATGGAAGCGTAGAATAATCCTTTTAATGCTTCAGGTAAAATTCGATCTGCAAAGATTAAGTATGAATAAACTGGATTTTCAAGATTTGGTAAATAAGCACGAGCGAAAAGTCCAGTTGTGGTTGTCATGAAATCAAATATGAACCAAAAAACAACTGAAATGATAATTCCCCAAAAAGCTACTTTTTCATTTTTAGCTGCATAACTTCGTTGATGAAATCCTGGATCTACAAATGTCCAAAGCCCAATCAAAAACCAAACCAAAAAATATCCAATTGAAATATTCTTAAAAGGAATAAGAAATTCTTTATCAAGATTATTTTCTAAAAATTGAAATGAACCAAGCTTAATAAAACTTGATAAAAGCAAAACTCCAAAACCGATAAACATTAAAACAAATTGATAAGCATCAGTAAAAACATTTGAACGATATCCAGCAAAAAATAAATACACACTCGAAAGAAACATTCCAAGAATAATCCCAACATACATTGGCAAATCAAAGAAAACCTTAAAAACTACTCCCGTCATCAATGCGTACGGAGCTGGATTGACAATCATAAAAATAAAAATTGATGAAATTAACGATACCCTCTTGCCATAAATTTCTTCCAATTTTTCTGGAATAGTAGTAAGGTTTGTAGCTCGTACTTTTTTGGAGAAGAAAAAAGCAAAAAGAATTGCAAAAATGTAATAAGGTAATCCTTGCGTAATCCATGAATTTATTCCGTAACGATAAGTAAACTCACCTATTCCTAATATTCCACCATACCAAGTTGCAACAGTAACCATCACAAACATCGGTAGATTTAAATTTCTTCCCGCAAGCAAGAAATCAACTTTTGAAGTATCAGTTTTTCTTTTTGATAAAAAGCCAATTAGAAGAAGAATGACTGCATATAAAATTAAAATGAGATAATCGTACAAAGAGAGGTTAATCATATTTGAGGAAATTTTTTGTTGAACGAATAATAATCGCAAATCCACCTTCGACTTTAACTTTAAAATTATCGCTTAACGAAAAATTACTTGTACCTTCCCTTTCACCAAAGAACAATGTTTCGTTATTTAATGGATATTTCAAATTTTTAGTTGTGATTCTTGCAATTGGTGAGAAAGAATAGAGAGATACTATTTCGCCTTTGAAAGATTTGAATTCATTCGTTCCTGTGATGAATTCCAAAGTTGATTCATTATCTATCATTATTATTCTGAAATAATTGGCGAATTTAAGAGCATTTGAAATATTGCTTAAAGTGTGGTCAAGTCTTTTACCTGTAAAACTTGTAACAAGGATCTTTTCAAATTTTAATCTTTTACACAATTGAAGAGCTTTTTCAAGGTCGGTATCATATTGACTTTTTAATTTGATGATTTTGACATTTTTTTGTCTAAAATACTCTAATACTTCAATTTTGATTGAGTCTAAATCGCCAATAATAAAATTTGGTATTTCGTTAATTGTAAACAAAAAATTAGTTCCCCCGTCTGCACCAATCAGTTGAGGTGAATACTTGTTCTTAATTTTTTGAAATAAAGATTTTAGAATGGGTTTGCCATTACAGTTGATTAAAGCGGTTTTCATAGAAATAACTAAAGTGATGAGACGAGAAAAATTAGAAAAATGGGCAACCATTCAAGATTGCCCAACTAAACAAAATTTACAATTAACCTTCAGAGCTTTGCTCAGAACTTTCTGATTTCGAACCTTTGCGTTCCATTCTAACTTTTTGAATTTCGTTTCTAAGCTCTTGAGCCATTCTTCGCAATTCTTGCAATGATTTTCTTAACCTTGTTCCTGCTGCGTTCTTTCCTTTTACAAAAAATTTTTCATAATCACTCTGCATACTGTCAATAAAATTTTTTAATTCATCTAATTTATTCATTTAATCCTCCGAATTTTTAGTTTTTTGTTTATTGTTATCACGAATATAAAGAATAAATTTTTGAGAACAATTTAAGTTACTTACCAATCTTTAAGTTTTTTCAAACTTTTTTGATGCATATTAATTAAAGTTTCCATCATTTCAGGAAGCTTTTTGTAAAGTTTTTTATGAGGTCGTGATTTTTTCTTTGCCAATGCATAGGAAGTTAATATTGGCATTGCAACAGTTGAGTCAATATAACAAACAACTGTATCAGGTAATTTATTCGGATCAACTTTTCCCCAACTCACAGCTTCTGATGGTGTTGCTCCTGAAAGTCCACCTGTATCAGGTCTTGCATCTGTAATTTGCAAGAAATAGTCGTGACCTTTTTCATCAATTGCTAAAACTTCTTGAATTTGTGGTTCAGTTTGAAGCATAAAATTCTTCGGTGAACCACCACCAAAAATTAATACACCACTCTTTCCACCATTTATTTTAGCATTAAGAACAATTGCTGCAGTTTCGTTTACATCTTTGCTTACATCGAATTTGAATTTATTACCATGTAAAGCCATTGCTGCCACATTCATTCCGATTGAAGAATCACCTGGAGATGATGTGTAAATTGGTACTTCATACAAATATGCATTAGAAAGAATAGAATGATGTGGCAATCCTAATGCTTTTTCTCTTTCGTAAACAAATTTGCCGAGATGATAATGAAATTCTGCGGTGCTCATCTCTTTTTGAAAAACTTCACTTCTCAAAACTTTACGATAAAATGCATCCGTTGAAAGTAGTACTTTATAATCAAATAAGATATCATAAATTCGAACAACTCCTTTTTCTCTTAAATCTCGATCGTCAACATTTGGAGAACCTTTGTGCAAACTTAATCCCAAACCAAAATGTGTATCGTGATAAAGATTAGCACCAGTAGACACAATCCAATCAACAAAACCTGCTTTAATTAATGGAACTACACAAGTTCCACCTAAACCTGCAGGAGTTAACGCACCTGTTAAGCTCATTCCAATTGTTACATCTGGTTCGAGCATCTTTTCTGTAAATAATCTACATGCATCAGAAAGTCTTCCTGCGTTGTATGCTTGAAAATATTCTTCAACAAGTTCTACTACATTAATATTTGGTTTTATCGGTTTTGTGTTAATCTTCTTTCCCGATAAATATTTTCTTTTCGACATATACTCTCCTGATTTTATAAATTTCAAAAGACAATATAATTTTTTGAATTGAAATTTTATTTAGAGCTAAAAAATTTCTAATTCTTGTAAAATCTCAAGTTTAGTCTAAACTCTCAGCTACAATTTCAGCAACATCTTTTACCATGACTTTTTCATTAGCATCTTTTGCTTTCACACCATCGGTTAGCATTGTCATGCAGAAAGGACATGCAGTTGCAATAGTATTTACATTGAGGGATAATGCTTCTTCAGTTCTTTCGATGTTAATTCTTTTGCCTTCTTTTTCTTCAAGAAACATTCTTCCACCACCAGCACCACAGCAGAAACCTTTATCAAAACTTCTTTTCATTTCTTTTAATTCAATACCTTCGATTGAATTCAAAATATTTCGAGGTGAATTGTAGATATCATTATAACGACCGAGATAACATGAATCGTGATAGGTAAGATTGAGTTCTAATTCTTTTGATGGTTTTAGACTTCCATCTTTAATAAGTTGATTTATTAACTCTGTGTGATGAATTACTTCGTATTTTCCACCGAATTGTGGATATTCATTTTTTAACGAATGATAACAGTGGGGGCAAGCAGTTAAAATTTTCTTCACGCCATATTTCTCAAGAGTTTGAATATTTTCCATCATTAGCATTTGAGCAAGATACTCGTTGCCAAGTCTTCGAGCAGCATCACCATTACATTTCTCCTCTGTTCCTAAAATTTTAAAATCAATTCCAGCTTGATTAAGTATCTTTACAATTGAACGACTTACTTTTTTATATCTTTCATCAAAAGAACCTGCACAACCAACCCAGAACAAAAGTTCAGGTGAATTATCTTGAGCAGCAATTTTTACATTTAGACCTTCCGCCCAAGCAGCTCTATCCATATAACTGAAAGCCCAAGGAGTAAAATTAGTTTCAAGATTTCTAAAGACTACATTTAATTCTGATGGAAAGTTCGATTCAGTTAAAACTAAACCTCTTCGCAAGTCAACAATCGTATCTACATGTTCAATCATCACAGGACATTCAGTTACGCAAGCGTTACAAGTTGTGCATGCCCAAACTTCTTCGTCGGTAATAAAATTGTGAATTAAAGTTTTTTCTTTGATTGTTTGGTCACTTCCATGATAGTTTAATTCATTAAGTCTTTGCCTGATATCCATTATTATTTTCCTTGGTGATAATGCTTTGCCAGTGAAATTTGCTGGGCAAGCAGCAGTGCATCTTCCACATTCGGTGCAAGAATAGCCATCAAAAATTTGTTTCCATGTTAAATGCTCGACATCCAATGCACCAAAAACAGTAGCTTGTTCATCTTCAAGGTTAAGTGGTTTTAATGTATTTTTTTCTGGAGGAAGCTTTGCGAAGAAAACATTTGGAAGTGATGTGATTACATGTAAATGCTTGGAGTAAGGAAGATAATTCAAGAAAATTAAAATCGTAACAATATGTATCCACCAAAAGTACTCGTAAACAACATGACTCTTTTGAACACCTAATTCATCTTTTAGAAAATCACTAAAAAATCGGAATGCATAATTTTCCGTGTGATAATTGAATAAATTTTGTCCATACATTGAAATAATAACAATTGTAATCAACGATAAAATGAAAGCAGCATCCATATTACCATCTTTTTCAGAATGAAGTCTTTTCACTGGAAAAATAAATCGTCTAAACACGGCAGTAATAATTCCAACAATAACTAAAACACCAAATAAATCTTGTGTGAATGTAATAGCAGAATAAAAGTAACCAAGAAAATTAAAAGTGAAAGTTGGGACAAAACCTTGAATTACAGATTCAACAACAACAATAAATAAAGCACAAAACCCCCAAAAGATGAAAGCGTGCATCAAGCCAGCAATTGGTTCACGAAAAAGTTTAGATTGACCAAATCCAATGACAATTACATTTTTTAATCGTTCAGATATTCTATCAAATCGATTTTCTTTTTTACCGAGTTTTAATCCGTAATAAAGTTTTCGAATTGAAAAGAAAAAAACTATTAGAGAAGCAAAAAAAACAATGGAGAAAAAAATTGGTCTCATCGGTACCTCAATTTTTTGAAAAATGTTTTATGAAGAAATCAATTGTTTTTGCTTTAACCTGTTCGAATTGTGGATTAGAGCCTTGATAGGGATGAACGATATTAAATGTATGTCCTGCTGAGGGAATTACAACAAGTTCAGTCAAACTTTTGTTGCTCGATTCGTAGAGTTGAAATGCCTCGCTTAAAGGAACAGTCAAATCTTGGTCACCATGAATAATAATAATTGGAATTTTAATTTTTGAAATACATTTAAGAAGATTAAATCTTTCTTTATTCATTTCGTAATCTTCGAGTAAAACTTTGTTTAAACGCATCACTTGATTTGTTCGGGAATTAATTACTTCAAGAAATCCTTGCTTTTTCCAGAGTTCCACTTGATGTTTTGTATATCTCTCAAATGTGGCAATTGTACCCCACAGAGCCAATGCTTTAATATTTTTATGAACATTTTTTTGATTAGCCTCGCTTGTGTGAATTAATGCAATCGCTCCACCACGAGAGTGACCAATTAATCCAATTGAATTGTTCTTTCCATTAAAGCCAAAACCACCGTTGTTATAGAATTCGATTAATTCATCAAGTTCAGATACTTCTAAGGAAATTGTATTATTGGCAAACTTTTCGAGTTCGGTGAATTCAAAAGGATTTTCACCAATTCCATTGTGAGAAAAATTAAAGGTTACAACAAAAAAACCATTATCTGCGAGTTCTTGAGCAAAAAAAGGTACATATCCCCAATCTTTGAACCCTTTGAAACCATGAATAATAAAAATTGCGGGAAGATTTTCTGGTGAAGAATTATAAAAAATTGTTCCTCGTATTGTAAAATTTTTAGATGTAGTGAAGGTAAAATCTTTTTTCATATCAATCTAATTTAAAGTTGGTTCAAATTTAAAAAGGGCAAATGTAAAAACAAGCAATTACTTAAGTAATATGTTTTGAATTCCAAAAATCATCAATAAAAAAATTCGATTGAAATTATGAAAAACTTAATTTATTATTACAAAAAAGAAGAAATTAATATGGAACAAAAAGCAAAAATTCTTTACATCGAAGATAATGCAGATACCCAGGAACTTGTTAAAATTTTCCTTAAACCAATCGCAGATATTGACTGTAGTGACCATGCTGAGAATATTTTGCAACTCTTATCAGAAAAAAATTATGATTTAATTTTGCTTGATATAAATCTTCCTGGGAAAATTGACGGTACAGATGCATTAAAATTAATTAGAAGAGATGAACGATTTAAAGATATTCCAATCATAGCAATAACTGCATTTGCGATGATTGGTGATCGGGAAAAATTTTTAAAAATGGGTTGTAATGAATATATTTCAAAACCTTTTTTCAAAGAAGAATTAATAAATAAAGTACAAAATATTCTTAATCAAAGACATCAAAAAGAATCTTAATATCAACAGCAATAATTAAAATAGCGAATAGAATTTTAATTGGTGCAATTTTCGTTCTGTGCGTAAAGTTAGCTCCCCATCTCGCAGAAATCATTGTTCCAATTCCTGCAGGAATTGCAGCAATCAGAAACACAAAGCCAAAAGTAAATGGATAACTTTCAGCTCTATTCATTCCTAAAATAATGTACGAAAGACTTGCTGACAAAGTTGAAAAAACAATTATTAAATTACTCGTACCAATTGACGCTTTAAATTTTAATTTGAAAATGTAATGCAAAATTGGTACAGCAATTATTCCTCCACCTATTCCAGCAAAAGCTGATAGCGAACCAACAACAATTCCCAAGAGCGGTGCAAAAAAATATGAGTATTTCCAGAGTGATGTTGTATTTACATCATCATTTGATTTATCAGTTAATAGTCTGATTGTTACAATTATTAAAACGAATGAAAAAATAATCTTTAATGTTTTTGGTTCAAGACCAATTGCAATCCTTGAAAATACTGAAGCCGAAAGAACAGCAAATGAACCAACTAAAACGCCCATTGATAAATTTAAATTTTTGTTTTTGAGATGTGTCAATGCACCTGAACTTGAAGCCAAGACTGAAGCGAATAGACTTGTTCCTATTGCAAATTTTGGAATAAGTTCTTCGCTAAATCCATGAATGGGAAATAAAAACAGAAATGTTGGAACCATCACAACTCCACCACCAATACCAAATGCACCAGCAACAAAACCAACAAATAAACCAATCAAAAAATAAAGTAAGACAAACCAAATTTCAGTCATCAAAGACCAAGAAATTTATCATAAACTTTTTTATTCTTTAAGATGAATAGCGCTGTCTTAATATCATCATCATAATTTTTCAAATGATTAAGTTGCATCTTCGAATTTCTCATTTGATTAGCCAGTTCACCTCTTAAATAGATTAAAATAATTTCATCGTGTGATAATACTTCATTTCGTAAGTTAAAATTAAATTTTTGACTTAATGATTTAAGTTCGTTTTGTAATTGTTTATCAATTCCATTTTTTTCAGAAAGTCGAATTACATCATCAAGCATTTTCTTTGCAGCGGGTTGATACTCAAATTTTGACTTTTCTAAAAATTTCACGAATTCATTTAAAATATTTGTATCATTTAATTGGTCAATTTTAAAATCTTTTTCGGATGCAAGTTTTTCAGAGATGAATTTGAAGAACATTCCTTTCTTAAGTAGTTCAGTTACAATCTCAGGTTCGTTTTTATGATTAACGATTGTGTCAGGTGTAACTCCTCCATCACCATAAACTCTTCTTTTATTTTTAGTAAAGTAAATTTTTGCAGTATCGCTTTTGTATTTCAAAACATCTTTCGATTTTTCGAAGTAATCAAGTTTTTGAATACATCTTCCACTTGGAGTGTAATATCTTGCAGTAGTTAATTTAAGACTTGCATCGTAAGGAAGAGGTATAACAGTTTGAACTAAACCTTTACCAAACGATTTTTCACCAACAATTACTCCTCTATCCAAATCCTGAATTGTACCTGCTACAATCTCACTTGCACTTGCCGAATTTTCATCAATCAATACAACAAGCGGAATATCTCCAAACTGTGGTGTTGCCCTGGAATAAAATTCTTGTCTTGAGTCATCGCTTCTTCCTTTGGTGAAAAGTATCATTTCACCTTTCGGAACAAAAAATTCAAGTAGCTCAATTGCACTTTGTAATAATCCACCTGGATTACTTCTCAAATCCAAAACGATTGCTTTTATTTGATTTTCCTTTTTTGCTTCTTTAATCTTTTCATAAAATTCTTCAGTTACTCGCTTCGAGAAACGATCAACTTTTGCATAATAAATTCCATCTTCACCAGGAATAAAATCTGCAACAGAAATATTTTGAACTTTAATTTCTTCTCTTATTAAGTGAAACTCTAAAATCTTTGGTTCCCCTACTCGTCTAATTTTGAGTTTTACTTCAGTTCCTGGTAAACCACGAACTTTTGTTGTCAGACGATTTATATTTTGTGGAGTAACTTCTTCGTCATCAACTGCAACAATTACATCACCTACTTTTATACCTTGCCTTTGAGCTGCATAACCTGGCATGACTTCAGTTACAATTAATTCGTCACCTCTTGAATCAATTAGGATTCCAATTCCACCGTATTTTCCAGTTGTCAATAAATCAATTTCTCCTTTTTCAGTTTCATCAAAAAAGTTTGAGAAAGGATCAAGGGCTTCTAACATTCCATTTATTCCTCTTTTCATCAAATTCTTCGGAGAAACATCATCAACATAGTTCGAAACAATCTCACGATAAGTCGATCCAAACAACTCGATACTTCGCATTATTTCGAAGTACTCATCAGTTTGTGTAACAATGAAGCCAGTACCAATAAATAAAAGTATTATTAAGACAATGTAATTCCTTTTCATCTTAATCCTCTCAGACTTATTAATTTATCATTAAACAATTGAACAATTTTTTTATGTATTTCTTCAGGACTTGCGTTACCATTAATTACTTTAAATCGCTCTGGTTCACGCTTTTGGATTTCCAAATAACCCTCTCTTACCTTTTCAAAAAATTCCTTGCCCATTGATTCGATTCTATCAAGAGATGAATTGATATTCTTTTTTCTTCGAATAGATTCTTCAAAAGTAATATCAAGAAATATTGTTAAATCTGGTATGCAGTTATCAATTGCAATTCTATGTATTGCGTAAACATCCTCTAAATTTATATTTCTTCCAACCCCTTGATAAGCAGTTGTTGAGTCGTGAAATCTATCAGAGAGAACAATAAAACCTTCCTTTAATTTTGGTATAATCACTTCTCTTACAAGTTGAGCTCTACTTGCAGAAAACAAAAAAATCTCACACTCCTTGAACATGTTCAAATTTTCTTTAGATAAAAGAATATTTCTAATCTCTTCCGAAAGCTTAGTACCACCAGGTTCACGAACAACAATTACTTGGTAATTATGTTCTAATAAATATTTTTCAAGCAATTTTATTTGTGTAGTTTTACCAGAAGCATCAATCCCTTCGAATGTTATAAACATTTTTACTTTCTTTCAATTAGTTTGAATTGCTTTGGGAAATATTCAATAACTCTTACACCGTAAGGTAAATCAAATTCAGGAATAATTTTATCATCATCTGATAAATATTTGTTGTAATCAACAAAAGCTTTAATTGAATCAGGACTAAGAGTTCCTAAAATTTTGATACCACCTCGCAATTTCAAATCAATGTATGATGGAAATAAAATTAAATCTTTATTTTTTGGAACATTAATCAATTCCACAGGAATGTTTTCAAAACTTCTATCTGCAATTTGTTGAACATCAAAAAAAATTTTAACTGGCGTTTTTGAGTATGTAATGAGATTGTTCAAAGTATCTATCAACGAAGTTTGAAGTTCAACAAATTCTGAAAGTTCTGGAAGTTGAACTGTTTCGGTTGGTAGCGAATCAATTTGCGATAAAACTCTTCTTGTACCTTTGATAATTACAGTTTCAGGTTCTACTTTAATTGGAGTTACGATTTCATATCCTTCTTTTAATGAATAAACAATTCTTGGATAAATTTTAACTTTTTTTTCAGTAGATAAATTAAAGTTCAGTTTGATTCTTTCTGGTTTGATACTGATAATTTTTGCATTTGATGATAAACCAAGTTGCTCATTCGTAATTGACGAAGTGTGAAAAATAAAATTCTCAACAGGTTCATTAACAACGATTTCAATTTTTGGTATTTGAAAGTATTTTAATTTTAAGATTTCCCAACCAGTAGTTCTAACTTTTATTTCAAATTTATCAGGGATGTTATCCTCCACAGCGTAATTAATTTCAGATACAACTATTTTAATTGGTACATCTAAGGTAACCGAATACTCGTCACTCAAAGTGATAGTGCCCCAGAAGATAAAGGCGATGAAAACAAATATTATGAAAATGGAATACTCTTTTTTCATACAAAAAAAACTCCACATAAATGTGGAGTTATAAAAATTTTTCAAATGATAAGCTGATTAACTTAGATTAATTGTTTGAAATAATTTAGAAGAGTTGATTTATTAGCACGCGAAATTTCTCTTCCATAAATTGGGAAGCCTTGCGTTTTACGAGCAAGACGCCGTAGCTCTTCAACTGTCATCCCTTCAAGAGAATTAAAATCAAGAGTTTTTGGATCAACTAACTCTTTTGTTGTTTCTTGATTTTCGTCAAAAAGAGTTGGTTCAGATTTTTTTGAATTTTTTTTATTCGGATTATTTTTTTCTTCTTTCTTGTCTGAATCTAAGTCTTCGAGTTTGATAACAGCTTTATCAAAAATAATGAAATCAGTTTGTTCGTCTGGTCTTGGAATTACATGAACCGAAATTAATTGACCAACTCTTTGGGCAGCTGCAGCCCCAGCATCAACAGCTGCTTTGACTGCAGCAGTTTCACCCACAATTTTAACTGTCACTAATCCGTTTCGGACATATTCTGTTCCAATTAAACGGACATTGGCAGTTTTGGTCATTGCATCGGCAGCTTCAATAGCGCCGACCAAGCCTTTTGTTTCAATTAATCCAAGTGCTAATTCCATTGATTATTGTTTGGGTCTTTTTGGAAGAATTAATTCGACATCTGCGTGAGGTCTTGGGATGACATGTACAGAAACTAATTCACCAACTCGTTGTGCTGCTGCAGCGCCTGCATCGGTTGCGGCTTTTACTGCTCCCACATCGCCGCGAACCATAACGGTGACATATCCACCGCCAATTACTTCTTTTCCAATTAATTCTACTTTCGCGGCTTTTACCATTGCATCCGCCGCTTCGATCGCACCAACTAATCCTTTGGTTTCGATCATTCCGAGTGCGTCTAATGTCATATTTTTATGCTCCATATTTTTTGTAAAAATAATTTAGATTTTATTCTTTGTCAATCTTTATTTTAATTAAATCAAATCTATCACATCTATTTGAATGGAAATTATTACTCAAAATATTAATTCCAAATCGAGTCAATTTTATTTTCGCTAATTGCAAGTTAACTCAAAAGTTTATTTACTTCACTTAGATTTTAGTAACTCATCACAAATCGAATTATTTGAAAAATAAGATATCATAAACTTAATCTTGAGGACATCACTTATTATTTTTTCATTTTTTACTTGATGAGTTTTCAATTCATATTCAATGATATTTATTTTGATACTTCAAGAATGATAAAACCAAGCGATTCAAGATTTACAATTTTATTTGCTGGTCTTCCCATTCTTTCTTCGTCTAATTTATACTTTCTTCCAATTGCTTTACTTAAATCAAATTTATATCCACGTAATTCTTCAATGAAATTAAAATCTAATGACTTAGTATTTCGATCAAAATTGAAGAAAGCAACAATTCCTTTTCCATCAACAAGATTGGTGAAGGCTACAATTTTTTCGTCTATGTTTATTCCAGAAATTTTTCCTAATGAAAGTTTTGAATTTCGTTTTCTTAATTCAATCAACTTTTTGATTAGTTGGTAATGTTCATTTTTGTTTAAGTCAGTTTGCCAATTTATTTCAGTCTTCTCGAACAACGATGAAAACTTTTTTTCTCCAACTTCTTGTCCAGCATGAACAAGTGGAACCCCATTTAACGCAAAAACCAATCCAGCAGTTATTAAAGAGCCATCGTAGCCAAAGACCTCTGTGGCTCGAACTTTATCATGATTTTCATTGAACCTCATACGAAGAGAATTTTTTGGGAAAGTGTATTCTTCAATTTTTAATGAATTTAAAATTGTATTTGGTAATCTTTCACCTTGAAGAATTGGTTTAAATAAATCATAAATATTCCAAGAATATGTCATATCAAAAGCTTTTAGATGGTGCTCAGGTAAAGTTCCTTCGGATAACCAAAATTGTGGTTTAATTTTTTCAAGTTCTGTTCTTGCTTCTTCCCAAAAATCAGTTGGAACAAGTTCACTAACATCCATTCTGAATCCATCTATGTCAAATTCTCTAACCCAATACTTTAGCATTTCAATCATGTACTTTCGTAATTGAGGATTATCATAATTGAAATCAACAACATCTGTCCAATCAGAATTTGGTGGGATTAAATTTCCATTTTTATCTTTTGTAAACCATTCAGGATGCTTTTTAACAAGTTCATTATCCCATGCACAATGATTCAAAACCTCATCAATAATCACTTTAAATCCAAGCTTGTGAGCTTCGTTTACAAATTTTCTAAAATCTTCCTTAGTACCATATTCAGGATTTACTGCATAATAATCTTTGACTGAATATGGACTACCGAGAGAACCTTTTCTTTTTAATTCTCCAATTGGGTGAATTGGCATCAACCAAAGAATTGTTACTCCAAGTTCTTTTAGATATGGAAGCTTATTAATTAAAGCTTTGAAATTTCCTTCTTTAGTAAAAGAGCGAGGAAATATTTCGTAGATGATTCCTTCGCTAACCCAAGCTGGAGATTTTCGAGCGGTTGATTTAGAAATTTTTGTTTCAAATAATTCTTTTTCCGTTTGATAAAATTTTAGATACACTGGTTTATAAATTCCACCAGGACCGCCATGATCCGAAACCAATACAGCTATTTGATTTTTGTTTTTCGTAACAAAATCAGAAACATCAAAATAAAATTTTTCACTGTAGCCTTTGTGCTCACCAACAAATCTTCCATTTATCCAAATTGATGCATCATCATCAACACCTTCGAAAACTAATGCTAATTTTTTATTTTTAGCTTGTTTCGGTAAATCAAACTCAGAGAAGTACCAAACCCATCCATCAAATTCTTTTTCGATTTGTTGTTCAAAAAATTCTGGAACCATAAGCTTTCCATCAAAAGTCAAATTTTTTACTTCATACCATTTCTGATTGATGCCAATTTTCTGTGGATCAAGTTTATATGACCATTGTCCAGAAAGCTGAAGTGAATTTTCCATCTTTTGTCCCAAACAAAGATTTGTAGATAATATTACTAATAAAACAAAATAACTAATTATTATTTTTGATTTCATCTAAATACTCCTGCAAAATTATTCTTGCTGAAAATTGATCTATCAAAGATTTATCTCTCCTTTTCTTTTTCGAAGAGACAGATTCGATAATTTGTTGATATGCAATATAAGAAGTAAGTCGCTCATCTCTTTTGATGATTTCAATTTCGATTTTCTTAAGTAATTGATTAATAAATTTATCTACTAATTCACATAACTCTGACTTTGAGCCATCCATATTGATTGGATAGCCAATTACTATTTTTTCTACATCATTTTTTTTGATGATATCTAAGATAAGATTAAAAGTCTTATCATTATTTTGAATTGTTGGAAGTGGAGAAGCCAAAGTTTTAGTTGGATCAGAAATAGATAAACCAATTCTCTTTACACCGAAATCAATTCCTAAAATTCTTCCCATATCTAATTTAATAATTCAAATCTTTCGACAGTTTCTATTCCATTTATTTTTTTGAGTCGCTCGATTATATGATTGAGATGGTCAAGGTTTTTAACATTAATACTAATTGTTCCGTAAAAAATAGAGCGGTGTGTTTGGAAGTTTACACTTTTGATGTTTGTGTTTTGGTAATTCACAATTGTTTGAGAAATTTCACTTAACATTCCAGGTCTATCTTCACCAACAATTTTAATGGCAGCAATAAAATAATTACCATCAGTATTGGGCCAGGCAACATCAATTATTCTGCCTTCATGAACTTTCATTAATCTTTCAAGATTCTTACAATTCTTTCGATGGATCTTCACTCCTTCTCCACGAGTGATGAAACCAAGTATTTCATCACCTGGAATTGGATTGCAACATTTAGCATAATTATGAAGAACATCTAACTTATCACCAGCAATTAAAACTCCACCAATTTGTTCTCTTGCATTATCAGCAAATTTTTCGAATTCTAATTTTTCAACCTCTTCCTTAGTCGTTTGAGGTTTTTCTGTTTCTGGTTTTTGTGTCAAGAACTCTTGAATATCAATTGTACCTGCTGCTACTGCTTTATAAAATTCGTTTAAGTTTTCAAACTTCGCTTTTTGAACTAATTTGAGTAAATCATCATTATTGATATGAATTTTAAGTTTCTTTAAAGCTTTTGCAACAAGAGCTTTGCCTTCTTCAACTTTTTTATTTTCTTCTTGCTTAATCCATTTGCGAATTTCTTGTTTAGCTTTCGATGTAATTACAAATTTTTCCCAACTCTTGTTTGGTGTTTGATTCTTAGATGTTAGAATTTCAACTTGATCACCACTATTCAATTTTGTATCAAGTGGTACAATCTTTCCATTTACTTTTGCACCAATGCAATGAAATCCGACCTTTGTATGAATTTGAAATGCAAAATCAATTGGAGTTGCACCTTTTGGTAAAACTCGAATATCTCCTTTTGGAGTAAAGACAAAAATTTCATCTTGTTGTAAATAATACTTAAAGTCTTTAATTATTTCTTTATTTGCCTCTTCTTTATTAGATGCATTTTCAAAAATTTCTCTAATCCAATCGACTAATTCTTCAATTTGTTTGTTCGATGGTTTGTATGAATTTTTATATTTCCAATGAGCTGCTACACCTTTTTCGGCTATTTCATGCATTCGTCGTGTACGAATTTGAATTTCGACCATTTTGCCTTCAGGTCCAACAACTGTAGTGTGAATAGATTGATAATTGTTTGATTTAGGTATAGCAATATAATCGTGAAGACGGTCAGGTACAGGACGATAAATTTGAGTTATCATTCCCAATACATTATAACATTCATAAATATTTTCAGTATCTAATATTATTCTAATTGCAAATAAATCATAAATTTCTTCGAAGGCTTTACCACGAGTTATCATTTTTCGATAAATTGAATAAAAATGTTTTGGTCTTCCTTCGATTTCGTATTTCAATTTTTCTTGATCGAGTTTCTGTTTTATTGGAGCAATAGTTTTTTTAATATAAGCTTCTCTTTCTCGTCGAGTAGCTTTTAATTTTTTTCTAATATCTTCATAAGCTTCGGGGTCAAGATATTTGAAGGCAAGGTCTTCAAGTTCCCAACGAATTTGAGCAAGTCCGAAACGATGTGCAAAAGGAACATAAATCTGCATCGTTTCTTTGGCAATTCGAATTTGCTTTTCTCTTGAAAGAAATTCGAGTGTTCGCATGTTATGAAGTCGATCAGCAAACTTTACTAAAATCACTCGAATGTCGTTAACCATCGACAATAAAAGTTTACGATAATTTTCAGCTTGACTTGCATCATGGTCTCTTATAACTCCACCGATTTTAGTCACACCATCAACAATATCTGCAATTGTTTGATTGAATTCTTTTACTAACATTTCATAAGTAATCTCAGTATCCTCTAATACATCGTGCAATAAAGCTGAAGCGATTGAAACATCATCTAATGGAATTTCCTTTGCAATAATCATTGCAACTTCGTAAGGATGGTCAAAATATGGTTCACCCGAAGCTCTTAAATCTTTTTTATGTGCTTCCAGTGCAAAATCAAATGCCTTACGAATTAATTTCTCGTCAAAGTTTACAAGATTCTTCTTGCAAACCTCTATCAGATTATCATACATTCTTTGATATCGTGTGGTAAACATGTTTTCTTCCTATTTCCAATTATAATTTATAAACAATTAGCTCAGAGTCAAGATTGATTACTTACATAATCAAATGAAGTTCCTAAATTTTTTACCCTCAAATGTAAATTACCAAAATTTAATCCCTATTAGAGCTAATTTTTCACTTTTATTTCGTAGGTATATAATAAGTATAATATCTGCGAAGAATTTTAATAAAAATTGTGAATTATGAGTTTTAAGATTTCAACTTTCTTTAATAACTCTCAAACTATTGAATTGAAGATTTAAATTAAGGGAAGTTTTCAATTTGACATGAAATTTGACAATTATTGCAATTCTTTTTCTAAATGGGCAGGAATTAAATTCTTATCGCCAAATTCTTCTTCATCTGGTTCAACTAATTCAACCGAAAGATTAAGATTTACTTTTTCTCTGGATTTATGAGAAAATGAAATCAACAATTCTTTAATTTTGTCGTGGTTTGATTCGCCTTGCAATATGGCTGCTACTGGAGCAGGTTCAGATAAAGTAAATAAAGGAAAGATGCCCTTACATATATTATAAATCTTTTTATTTTCATTATGAGTTCTACCAAGAACAATCCATGTATCTCCATCAAATATATGCCGACCAATTACTGATAGCTGAGCAGTAATAGTGTTAAGTGGACGATTTTCATGAAGTATTTGAAGAATTCGTCTACCAATTTGTGGATCTGTAAGAAGACAACCACCAGCAGGAGTTTCAAAATCAGTTATACCAAACATACTTGCTAACTTAAATTGAATTTTTCTGTTTCTACCATAGATAGCATAAAGTTTGCTTCGATCTATCCAACCTAATTTTTCTGGCAATGATGGAGGTAACAGTTTTGCACTTAATGGTCTCACTAACAAATCATAAACATTGGATTCATTTTTAATTATTTCTAAAGCTCTACGATTTTGACTTTTTGGTCTTTGTCCAATTACTTCGCCAGTTATTATAAAATCTGCATTCAATGATTTCATCATACTCTTAGATTTTGAAAGCATAAAAATTTTACAAGCAACACAAGGGTTAGCAAGACAACCAAATCCATATTTTGGTTTCTTTAAAATTTGCAAATACTCTTCAGTCACATTTATTAGATGACTCTCGGCAAATCCATGTGATTTGCAATAATCATAATAAAGTTGTGGATTGTAAAAATATTTCCAATCAAAAAATGGAGTTATAAATGTAATTGGAATTACTTCAACACCTTGCGATTGAATAATCTTTCCAGCAAGTAAACTATCCAATCCTTTTGAAAATAATAACAATGCTCTTCTCATGTATTCAAACAATTGATGAATTTAAATTATCTAACAAAACTTCTTTTGTTCAAAAATAAAAATGCTTTCTTGAATAGATGGTAATAAAACAAATGGGCTAAAGTTATTTAGAAATTCTATTAAGAAGATTTAAAATCTTCAGAGGTTATTTTTTTTCCAATGGATTGACCTAACTTAAAAGTATCTTCGGTTCTGGATTTATAAACAATAATATATGAATTGGTTTCTGTGTAATATACTCCAACCGCTTTTGATTTGTTGTTGAAAATGCTCATCAAAGAAGCAATCAACCAATTCATTCTGAAATTATATA